>WSZX01000052.1 GCA_013139935.1 Ardenticatenales bacterium | reverse complement strand
ACGGTTTCATCACCGGCCTGGTCAAGGAGGTGATGGAGCGGCCGGCGGTAACTCGTCGAATGCTGTCTGACAGAATAGACGCCGTCGTCACCCACCGCCTTCTGGGCATCCCCATCTTCGTGGCAGTGATGTGGGTAATGTTCAAGCTGGTCACTGATATCGCTGGGCCGTACATGGACTGGTTCGACGAGGTCATTACCGGGCCGTTTTCCCACTGGACGGAGCGCTTTCTCAACCTTGTCAATTCACCAGACTGGCTGGTGGCCTTGGCCCTCGACGGGATAATCGCCGGCGTGGGCGGTGTCATGGTGTTCATACCGCTGCTATTTTTCCTGTACTTCTTCATCGCACTGCTGGAGGACAGCGGATACCTGGCGCGGGCGGCCTTTGTCATGGACCGGGTGATGCATCGCCTGGGGTTGCACGGCAAGTCTTTCATACCCATGCTGATTGGTTTCGGCTGCACTGTGCCCGCCATCTACGCCACCCGCACCCTGGAAAGCCGCAGAGACCGCCTCCTGACGGCGCTACTGTGCCCCTTCATGTCCTGCGCTGCCCGCCTGCCGGTCTACGTCCTGTTCGCCGCCGCCTTGTTTGCCACCCATCAGGACATCGTTCTCATCTCGATATACCTCGTCGGCATCGCTGTGGCCATTCTGACAGGCATTGTGTTCAGGTACACACTCTTCCGGGGCAAGCCCACGGCGCCCTTTGTCATGGAGCTGCCGCCGTACCGGCTGCCCACCCTCAGAGGGCTGGCCACCCACATGTGGGAGCGAAGCAGCGCTTTCATCCGCAAGGCGGGCGTCTATATCTTTGCCGCCGCTGTGGTCATCTGGTTCCTGCTCAACATGCCCTGGGGTGTGGATGACCAGCGGGATAGCTGGTTCGGCCATGCCGGTTCTACCATCGGCCATGTATTCGAGCCGACTGGTTTCGGCGATTGGGAGGCCTCAGGAGCTCTGGTCACCGGCTTCATCGCCAAAGAGGTGGTGGTGAGCACCATGAGCGAGATCTACGTCGGTGGCGCGGAGGACGGCGAGGAGGAGGAAGAGTTCCCTTCCACGCCGCAGGAGGTGGGAGACATCTTCGAGGGCGGTGCCAGGGCGGTGCGTGATTCGGTCAAGAACATACCAGCCCTGGTGCCCGGTGCCTTCGAGACGGTATCAGAGGAGGAAACCGAGTTACAGTCTGCCCTGAAACCCGTCTTCAGCGAGCGAGCTGCCGTTGCCTTCCTCATCTTCGTCCTCCTCTACGTACCCTGCGTGGCAGCCCTGGCGGCATTTGCCCACGAGTTCGGCTGGAGATGGGTGGGATTCGCTGCCGTTTTCTATACGGCCGTGGCCTGGGTGGCTGCCTTTGTGGTCTACCAGGGGGCCGGGCTGTTGGGCCTTGGCTAGTATCGGAGCGGTGTGAGAGATGCTTTCGCAGATCATCAAGGAGCTGGAGACCGCCGGCGGGGTCATTGATCTGAACGAGCTGAGCCGGCGCCTGGGTGTGCAGCGCAGCGCCCTGGACGGCATGATCGAGACCCTGGTGCGCAAGGGGCGCCTGCGAGAGGTGGAAGTGGGAGAAACCCCTCCTGTGTGCGCCAGTTGTGGCCAGCGGAGCGGCTGCACCCTCGTGAGCATCGGCAAGGCCTACGAAGTGGTGAAGACATGAATCTGCACGAGACGACTATCCTTGGCCCGTGCCAGCTCACTGACAAGGGCCGTCTAGCTGGCCCAACCTCAGGGTAGCGCCCCGCGCCCTTAGTTCGCGGATAGCCCGTCGCTCGCCTCGCCTGTAGCCACTTCGACATCAGTCCTCGAACCTCCCGCCGCTGGCGTCGCCGCTACGACCCGCGGCAGCAGGCAAATCGGTGTCACCAGCGTACTGGACGAGTGCAGCCCCTTGAAGACGAACCGAGTTTGGACGTACAATCAGGCCGAAGGGCAATGAGGGCCGGTAGCTCAGCGGAAGAGCTCCGGACTTTTAATCCGGGAGTCGTGGGTTCGAATCCCACCCGGCCCTCCAGTCAGGCCACCCGCTCACGCCGAGCAGCCTGGAAACGATGATGAAACGGGTTGGCCGAGCCGCTGGCGTCCCGCGCCTTCATGCCCACCTCTTGCGTCACACCTTCGCCACTAACTACTTGGTGAAGGAAGTCGGCGACCCACTGCGGCTCCAGCAAATACTGGGCCACACGTCGCTGGAGATGGTTCGGCATTACGTCGCGATGGCCAGCGTTCAGCAAAACTTGCTTGAGCGTCGGGCCTCGCCTATGGACCGCTTCGCAGCCGAGCAGTCCAGCCCCCGCCACGCCAGGCGCGTGCAACCCAAGCGACAGAAGAGCCTCAGGCTAGTCCGCTAGCGGAGGCGCATGGTGCCGACGCGCCTCACACGGTGATGACGACTTTGCCTCGGGCGTGTCCTTCTTCGACATAGGAGATTGCCTGAGAGGTCTGGCTCAGGGGGTAGGTTCTGTCGATGATGGGTGTCACTTTGCCGGCTTCGAGGAGGTTCTTCATATAGACCAGGTCCTCTTGACTCCGGGTGGCGAAAAAGGCGCGCATCGTCTGGCTCACGAATGGAGACAGCGCAGAGGTCGTGAAATAGCGGGGGAGGCCTCCGACCCAGCGGCTGTGTGATCCGCCGCCGATGAGTACGTAGATTCCTTGGGAGGTGAGGGCGCGTCTGCAGTCTGACAGCGAGCGGCTTGTGGCGACATCGAGCATGAGATCGTGGCGCTCATCGGTTCTGGTGAAGTCTTCCCGGGTGTAGTCGATGACGTGGTCTGCTCCTATGGATCGGGCCGTGTCGACGTTTCTCGTGCTGCATACAGCGGTAACTTCTGCACCAAACGATTTCGCAATCTGCACGGCGAACGTTCCGACACCCCCCGATGCGCCGTTGATCAGGACTTCTTGGCCGGGCTGAAGATGCCCCTGGTCGCGAAGTCCCTGGAGGGCGGCGACTGCGGAGGAGGGTACAGCTGCGGCTTGCTCGAACGTGATGTTGGGTGGTTTCAGTGCGAACCAGTCTTGCGTGGCACACACATACTCGGCGAATGCGCCGGTGCAAAAGCCGAATACCTCATCACCCGGCTGGAACTGCTCGACGTTTTTCCCGACCGCCTCGACGCGTCCGGCGATGTCATCTCCGAGAATCTTGTTCTTTGGTTTGAACAGCCCAAAACCCATTATCCGTATGACGTATGGCCGGCCTCTGACGACCGCCGGGTCACCTCCATTGGTCGAAGCGGCGTGTACGCGTACGAGCACCTCGTCGTCCGTTGGCACCGGCTTGTCGACGTCCTTGAGATTGAGGACGTCGTCGGGTGGTCCGTATCTGTCATGGACGATTGCTTTCATTGTGTTCTCCCTAGCCGTCGCGGCTCCATGATCGTCCCTATCCTATATCACCTCTGATCGACTCGGCAGACCGCCGCGTGTAATCCCGATTATACTCAGTAGCCTCAATTCGCGCCCGATTATCGGCCTGCAGTCCCATAGAGCGCCAGTAGCGACACTATGGGTTGAAAGTCGTGTCCCATAGCCTCACTTACAGGGACAGTGAAGGGAGGCGCGGGACCGGCCACCGCACAGAGTTCCCGTCTCCCGCTCCACCCCGCATTAGACGTTACAACGCATGCAAGGCGAGGACCGCCGAAGGGCGGTCTCCTGCTTCTGAGGCAGGTCGTCGCGGGTTCGCTTCCCGCTGGCCGCTCCAGTTGGTTTGCCCTTCGCACGATAATCGGTTACACTAGCAGTGACATCTTCAC
>WSZX01000322.1 GCA_013139935.1 Ardenticatenales bacterium | reverse complement strand
AGCAAGGGAATGCAGCAAAAGGCGCAGATCATCAACACTATCCTTCATCAGCCGGAACTGGTCATCATCGACGAGCCATTCACCGCCCTCGACCCGATCAACACCCAACTGGTCAGAGACCTGATGCAGGAACTGCGCGAGCAGGGGACGACCATACTCATGTCCACCCATCAAATGCACCAGGTGGAAGAGCTTTGCGACCGCATCCTGTTGATCGACGAAGGGCGGGATGTGCTCTATGGAGAACTCGATAAAATCCGCCGCCACGCTGCCCAATCGAGCCACGCTGTCCTGGTGCGCACCGCGAGCGAACTCCCGGCCGTAGCAGGCGTAGTACGAGTCTCGCCCCACAATGACGCCGTCAAACTGACCCTGGCCCAGGACACCACCCCTCAAGACGTGCTGCGGTCCCTGATGGCGCAGGGTGCGGTCCTGGAAAAGTTCGAAATCGCCATTCCCACGCTGGACGAGATCTTTATCCGCGTGGTCAAGGAAGGACCGCGTCCTGAGCCTGTCGGAGGAAATGCGGAATGACCGAGTTCTGGCGCATTGCCCTGCACGAATACAAGCGTATCGCTCTCAAGCGGAGCTTTATCCTTGCTCTGTTGAGCGTTCCCTGGATGATTGGCCTCAACGTCGGGCTCGGCTTTTTCCTGGAATCCGGGGAAAAAGACCATTCGCCGGTCGGCTATGTCGATCATGCCGGTCTCTTGGCCAACCCCATCCCCGCGCCCGTGAGCGGTTCCGGCAAGCCGGTCGAGTTCATCCCCTTCCCTACCGAGGACGAGGCACGCTCGGCCGTGGAATCGGGAGAGATCCAGGCTTATTATGTCGTGGCGGCCGACTATTTTTCTACCACCCGCATCGACCTTGCATACCTGGAGGAACCCGGCCGGAACGCCACTCGCCAGTTCTACGACTTTGTCCAGATCAACCTGCTATCCGATCAACCGCCCGAGATCGCCCTCCTCGCCACGAGCAGCACAAACGTGATGGTGCGTTCGCTGGACGGCAGCCGCCAGTTCCCACGCGGCGGACCGACATTCGGCCTGATCATGCCGCTCCTGGTCAGCATCGCCTTTCTCCTCCTGCTCCTCATGAATTCGGGATACCTTCTCCAGGCAGTAGCCGATGAGAAAGAGAACCGCACCATGGAGGTGCTGGTCACTTCTGTCTCACCCCTGCAACTCATCGGCGGCAAGATCGTGGGCATCGCGGCCATCGGCCTCACCCAGCTCATTGTCTGGACCGTCGTCTGTCTCCTGGCGATCGTCATCGCCGGCCGTGCCGGCATCGACTGGTTTCAAGACCTGAGCGTCGATTGGTCGATCATCGCCGCCACCGCCGTGATCGCCATCCCCTCTTACGTCCTGGCCTCGGCCTTGATGACGGCCATCGGCGCGACAGTCGTATCAGCCCAGGAAGGCCAGCCAACGGGGGCCTTAGTCTCCGTGCTCCATATTATTCCCGTCTACCTGTCTTGGGCGATTGTCGAGACGCCAAATGCGGCCCTACCGACCGTGTTGAGCTTCTTACCCTTCACTTCGCTGGTGACGGTCAGCCTGCGGAACCTGTTTGGGGTCGTACCTTGGTGGCAGGTCGCTGCCAGTGTCGCCATTCAAACGCTGTGGGCTGCAGGAGCGCTCTGGTTGGCCGGCCGCGCCTTTCGCCTGGGCATGCTGCGCTACGGCCAGCGCCTCAACTGGCGCGAACTGATAAAAGCGAGGTCGCAATGAAGAAAACAATGCTCGTCCTGCGTCACGAACTCGTCACCACGCTCAGACGCCGTTCGTACCTGTTGCTGGCCTTTGGCATCCCCCTGCTGGCCATTCTGGTCTTTGCCGGGTACACCATCATCAAGAGCGACTCGGCCGGCAACGCCGACGCAGCATCAGCGACAGAGACATCCGAGCTTGAGGTCGAGGGATACGTCGACCAGAGTGGGTTGATCCGCGTCATTCCTCAGAGTGTTCCCCCCGGCCACCTGGTGGCCTACGCCGGCGAGGAGTTGGCCCAGCAAGCGCTTGCGTCTGGCGAGATTTCCGCCTACTATATCGTCCCCGAAGACTATATGGAGACGGACAAGATATTCCACGTCTATCCAGACTCCCGCCCCCTAACCAGCGATGGACAGGAGAGGGTGATGCTCTGGACGCTGTTGGTCAACTTGCTGGACGGCGACGCCCAACTGGCCGGCCGGGTCTGGGACCCCATGGACCTGAAGGTCACTAACCTGGCCCCCTCACCTGAGAATGACCGCTCCTCCGGCGAGGACTGCTCGCGGCCCGGATTCGCCTGCCAATCAAACCCACTGATTCGCTACCTTCCGATGGCGATGGCGGTGCTCTTCATGACCTTCTTTATGACAACCTCCACTCACCTTCTCGGAAACATCAGCACCGAGAAGGAAAACCGAACCATCGAGGTTCTAATGCTGTCGGTCTCACCCCGGCAGATGCTGGCCGGCAAGATCATCGGATTGGGAATGACCGGACTGCTTCAGTTCATCGCCTGGATAGGCGCGGTCTTTGCCTTGATCAGTTTGGGCGGGCAGACGCTCAACCTTCCCCCGGGATTCACCTTTCCGGCCTCCCTTCTGGCATGGGGGCTCGTGTTCTTTCTGCTCGGCTATGCCGTGTACGCAACCCTGATGGCAGGGGTGGGCGCATTGGCGCCCAAGCTCAAGGAGGCCAATCAGGTCACCTTCGTGGTCTTGTCGCCGCTGCTCGCAGGATATGTCGTCGGCGTCGTAGCGACGGCGGCCGGCGCTGCCCACGCGGCGCTTCCAACCGCATTGAGCCTGTTTCCGCTGACGGCCCCCGTAGTCATGATGATGCGCCTCACTACCACCGGCGTTCCCTTGTGGCAACTGCTGCTCTCGGCCGGGCTGATGATGGTCACCGCCTATCTCATCCTTCGGGCCGTCGCTGCCATGTTCCATGCCCAGAACCTGCTCTCCGGCCAGTCCTTCTCGCTCGGACGTTTCTTCGGCGCATTCCTTGGGAGGACCTAGCACGCGGCCGGCGGACCCTCGCCGTGGCCGTTTTCGACACCTTTGAAACACCTGAGACAGCAGGCCGGGTGCTGATATTGACTACTGGGCTGACGGGCCGCTTTGGCTTTGCGACCCACACTCCCCCATCCTCTCTCATGGCGGTCAAGATCGGCGCTCCGGCCCGGGTCTCGGCACTCTGGTCCGATCCTCAGAAGCCCTT
>WSZX01000207.1 GCA_013139935.1 Ardenticatenales bacterium | reverse complement strand
GATACCTTGCCGTTAATCCGCTTGCGGCTCGGGTTCGCTTGTCAGCTCCACCAAGGCCTCCAGGTCGGCCGCGAGGGCGGTCTGCTCCCGGCCGTAGCACGCCCAGTCGCCAGCCGAGAGGCACCTGAGCGCCTCCTGGTAGTGAAGCTGGGCAGACTGTGCCAGCAGAGTCGCCGTGCTCAGGTCTCCTTCCACCACCGGCCGGTCGTCAGTTGGCCCGGCGAGTGCCGGCGCCGCACCGGAGAAAACTTCGGCCAGGGCCTCGGCCAGTGTCTCACGCATGGCGATTTTGTTGCCGTGGGCGACGATGACCCGCTTGAGCTCCGGCAGCCGGCCGCTCTCCGCTTGCAGGAATAGCGGTTCAACGTAGATCAGCCCGCCTTCCACCGGGATCACCATCAGGTTCCCCCGGATAGTCTGCGAGCCACGCTGATTCCAGAGAGAGAGCTGCTGAGAGATGGTTGCGTCCTGGTCAATGCGCGCCTCAATCTGGCGGGGGCCGTAGATCAACTCCTGCTTGGAGAATTTGAGCACTCCCATCTGGCCATAATCCTCTCCGTCCGAATCAGCATAGAGCCAAGCCACCATGTTGTCCTTGCCGGTTGGAGTGAGCGGGAGCATGAGCATGAATTCGCCGGTAGCCGTAGCTTTGTCCTCACCGGGAAGGCGCATGATGACAAAGTATGGCTCCATCTGCACTTCACCGTCCCCCCGCACCTCGATTGCCGGCTGCCACAAGTCCTCCCGATTGTAAAAGACCTGCGGGTCGCGCATGTGATAGGTCAGATACATACTTGCCTGGATGCTGAAAAGGTCTTCGGGGTAGCGAATGTGCTGGCGCAACCCGGCCGGCATCTCGTCATAGGGTGTGAACAGGTCCGGGTAGATGAGCCGATACGTTTTCAGCACTGGGGCGTCGGGGTCGAAGGCGTAGAATGTCATATGGCCGTCGTACGCATCCACCACTATCTTGACCGAGTTGCGCAGGTAGTTGACCTTGCGATTGGCCAGTGGCGCCGGCTCCGAGTAGGGATAGCGATCGGAGAAAGTGTAGGCGTCCTGAATCCAAACGAGTCGCCCCTCCGTGATGACCATATAGGGATCGTTATCCAGCCAGAGAAAGGGGGCAACGTTTCTTATCCGTTCCTGGATCGACCGATGAAACAGCAGCCGGCTATCTCCGACAATGGAGCTGCTGACGAGGATGGACATGTCTCCATAGCGCACCGCAAACATCATCCGACGCCACAGATTGTCAAGCTGGATGCCAGCGCTTCCTTCATACCGCGTGTAGACGTTGGCATCGCCCTGCGGATAGTCCAGCTCGTCCTCCATCGTCCCCACGATGACATAGTCGTTGTCTGCCTCACCAAAGTATATCTCTGGCCGGTCTATCTGGAGCACTGGTTCGCTTGAGCGCGGGGGAATGTCGCTAACCAGCAACCTGGGCAATCCTTCCTCTGTTACCTCGTTGACCGCGTTGAGCACCACGCCCTGACCGTGAGTGTAGATGAGATGTTCGTTCACCCAGGTCCTAGCTTGCTCGGATAACTGATCGGTCCGCATCTCCCTGGCTGCCATCATCACCGAGCGCGGCCCGTCCGAAAGCGTGTAACGCGTCACGTCCACGTCACCGAATTCATAGTAGGTACGAATCTCCTGCAACTGACGGTACGTGCGCTGTAGAGGCTGCCAGTCCCAGAGGCGAATGTTGGACATGGTGTCCTGGTTTGCTGCGAGATCCTCCCACGTGAGTATCTGGTCGCCGGCAAAGGGGATTTCCTCGACAGCATTGAGGCCATACGCCTGGCGGGTAAAGTCGATGCTGTGTGCAATGTAGGGGCGCTCCCGGCTCAACTCGTCTGGAGTGACGACCAGCCGTTGCACCACCGCTGGGGCGATGTCGAGCATGACAAAGGATGCGACCATCCAGACGGCCAGGGGAACCCAAATAGGCCACGCCTTGCGGAGATAGAGATTGGCCAGCACGAGGACTGCGGCCGCCCCCAGGATGATGGCCAACAGGTTGTAGGCCGGCAGACGGATGTGGAGGTCGGTGTAGCCAGCGCCGTGCAGAGCGCCGTGCGCCGAGTAGAGCACCTCATATCGCTGCAAGTAAAAGCCCCAGGCTTTGAGGCCCAAGAAGACCGCTGCCAACAGCGTGAGATGCATCAGGGTGTCCTGTCGCAACTGAATTCGGCCGTCCCGCAACTGATCACCAAAGTGCACCAGGGCCGATCCCACAAAGGCCAGGCCCACCAGCCACAGCCCCCAACCGTTGACGAACTGCAGAAAGGGCCATCTGAATACATAGAACCCGATATCTTGGTTAAAGACAGGGTCGTTGATGCCAAACAGAGAGCCGTTTATGAAACGTAGCCAGGTCTCCCATTGGTCTCCCGCGGCCAGCCCCGCGGCCAGAGCAGCGACGGCCGTCCCCACGAAAGCCAGGGCGAGAGTCTGATCCCGCAGATCGATACCCAGCCCGCTCTCTAGCCGGCGTACTATGGGGCGGCGGGGGCCCATCCGAGCCGCCGCCAGCAGATTGCCGCCGAGCCAAACCGTGCTCAGCAGGATGCCGGCCACGGTAAAGCCCCACTTGGCCAAGAGGCGGGTCTTCAAAACACCCAGGTTCTGAACCGAATCAAACCAGAGCCACTCGGTGTAAAGAGTGGCAAATGCGGGGACGAGCACCGGCAGCAGGAAGATCGCTGCCAGGAGAACGAGCCAGAATCGCGATCGTGTTTTCATAGTTCCTCGGTTTTGTACCTGGAAAGCGGGGCTGGGAAAAAAAGGGGCGGTTCCACCCGATCGACCGTCCTTCCCCTTGAATCGCCCTCATGAGCGGCGAGGGTCAGGCTCGCGACAGATACTCCCCGGAACGGGTATCCACGCGAATTGTATCTCCAATGTTGATAAAGAGGGGCGCGCGCACCTTCAAGCCCGTCTCCAGGGTCAGTTCCTTGGTCGCGCCGGTAGCAGTGTCACCGGCCACTGCCATCTCGGTAG
>WSZX01000439.1 GCA_013139935.1 Ardenticatenales bacterium | reverse complement strand
CGTGGGATGGCCACGGCTGCGCAATCAGCATGGCCTCTGCTTCCATGTTGAGTGAAGAAATCCAGGGCAAGACTCTGGAAGATCTGCGTCAGTTGGGCAAGGATGATATCCTGGAGATGCTCGGAATAGAGCTGGGACGTGTCCGGCTGCAATGCGCGCTGCTCTCGCTCAAGGTGCTAAAGGCGGGCGCATTTGGGTTGACAGCTTGGACCGGGGTGGAGGAGAGCTGATGCTGCCCAAACTGGTTTGGGTGTCCTCCACGTGCTTTTCTCTCGCAGCGCGGGTTCCGCGAGTACGATTGGCTCTTGTGATGTTTTTCGACGCTCTCAGTTCTGTCGCTTGACCAACCGAGTTGTCAATTTGCGCAGTGCGTCCCCGGCCGGCCCGGCTGGGTCTGCCTTTTCCAGGTGGGCCATGGCTGCTTCCGAGTAGCGGTCCACCGCCGCTACCGCATAGTCCCTGGCCCCCGCTGCTTCTAACAGATCGACCGCCTGCTGCACGTCCAACTGGGGGCAGGCGTAGAGGTCGCGCAGTGCAGAACTCCGTGCTAGCCCGTAGACCACCGGCATGGTTTTCTTTCGTGTCAGAATATCGGAAACGGTTGATTTACCCACGGTGGTCTCGTTTCCCCATATTCCCAGGACGTCGTCATGGGCTTGGAAGGCCAGCCCGACGTTGCGGCCGAACTCGGCGAAATCATGGCGCTTCTCTGGCTCGGCCCCGGCGATGATCGCCCCGATCTCGGATGTGGCGGATAGCAGAGCGGCCGTCTTGCCAGCGATCATCTGCTTGTATTGCTCCACATCCACGCTCGCTTGGGTCTCATATCGCATGTCCAGGTGTTGTCCCTTGGTCAATTGGACGCAAGCCCGAGCAAAGATCCGGAGCGAGTCAACCGTGGTTTCGGCTGCCACTCCTCGATCTGCCAGTCGAGCCAAGGCAGCATAAGCGGAGGAGAACATGCTGTCGCCGGCGTTGATCGCCTGAGGGACTCCCCACAGCTCCCACACCGTTTTCCGGCCGCGTCGCGTGCGGCTTCCGTCCTCAATGTCGTCGTGGATCAAACTGAAATTGTGCAGCAACTCGATGGCTGCTGCCGCCGGCACCGCTTGCTCCCAGTTCCCGCCGGCCGCATCACACACTAGCAGGCAGATCAGGGGACGGATTCGCTTGCCTGCCTTGCCGGATTCTGAACCCAGCCCACTGTCGACCCAACCCAGATGGTAGTGCAACATCCCATAATATACTTGGTAGCTGGGGTGATCCGATTCTAGGATCACCTTCATTTCTGCCTCAATTGCGGGCAGAAAATGCTGGGTGTAGTGGTCGAGAGCGGCGCACATGGCATTCCCTTTGGTAGGTCGACTGCAAGAAACGGTCGCCTAGCAGCCGGGCTGGATGAGACGTGACTCGTTCAGTTGGGTGATTTTGCTGGCTCCAGCCGCGAACATGGCAATCCGGAGAACCGTGATCAACTCGGTTGCTTTCTCGACTGCAGCTTCGGCCGAGCGGGTGGCTGGTTCCAGGAAAGGTGCCGCCAGGCCCGCCAGGGACGCGCCCAACGCAATCACTTTGGCTATGTCAATTCCATCTACCAGTCCACCGCTGGCGATGGCGGGGAGGTGAGGGGCGGTCTCCCGGGCGAGCAGCAAAGATTCGAGGGTAGTGAGCCCCCAGTCGGCAAAAGCAGCCGCAATCCGGGCCTGCAACGGGGAACGCGCACGATGATGTTCTACCTCGCTCCACGAAGTTCCCCCGGCGCCGGCCACATCCAACGCCGCGACGCCTGCGTTGGACAGATCTCGCACTGCCTCCGCCGAGAGACCCCAGCCGACCTCCTTGGCTATCACAGGGATCGGCAGGTTGCGGCAAACGGCCTCAATCCTGCTCAGCAGGTTGCTCCAGTTCCAATCCCCTTCGGGCTGGACCGCCTCGTGGAGCGGATTGAGGTGCAGAATGAGGGCGTCGGCCTCAATCATCTCGACAGCTCGTCGGCACTCGGCCACGCCATAAGAGTAGTTCAACTGGACAGCCCCCAGGTTGGCGAACAGCAGGATGTCTGGAGCGATGTCGCGTACCTGAAAGGTCGAAGCGAGCGTCGAATCCTCTATGGCTGCCCGCTGCGACCCAACCCCCATGGCTATGCCGGCTGCCTGGGCTGCGGATGCCAGGTGGCGGTTGACGGCGCGCAGTTCGGTGTTTCCGCCGGTCATGCTCGAAATGAGGATGGGAGCTCTCAGCCTCTTTCCGAGAAAGACGGTTGACGTATCCACCTGGTCCAGATCAAGCTCGGGGAGCGCCTGGTGGATGAACCGAACCCCGTCGAGCCCGCTCCCCAGGCGGCGGAACTGTACGTCTTTCTCCAGGTTGATACGAACGTGATCTGTTTTTCTGTCTTTGATCAGGGGGGGCTCCGTAACTATTGGTCTGACCCGGTGTTACTCAAACTAGGTCGAACGAGTGTACCAGCCTGGTTCTTGCCTGTCAAACCTGCAACGGCTTGACATTTCCAAGTCACTCGTTAAAATGGGCTGAATTCCTAGCGCACCTAGAGGAGAGAATCATGTCAGACTCACTCGAGCGGGTTAAAGTGATCATCGTAGACTTGTTGGGCGTGGATCCGGAGCAGGTGACCGTGGAAGCCCGATTCCGCGAGGATTTGGAAGCGGATTCGTTGGACTTGGTTGAGCTCATCATGGCTCTGGAAGAAGAGTTCGGCGGGGAGATCTCGGACGAACAGGCACAAAAGATCACCACAGTGGGTGATGCCATCTCGTTTCTGGACGAGCGCTCGTAGCTCGGATGCGGTGTTTCACGGGCGCGTCGCCTTCTCGGTTCTGCTCAGTCGTTGACTAGTCTGATGCTGCCTGCCATGGCAAGCAGCAGCATTCCGCAACGCGTCAGATTGTAGCCTGATCCTGGGTCGATGGCCTGATCATACAGTCGCTCGATAATCGGCTCGGCCGTCGAAAAAGCGCCACTGACCAGAATCACGCCGGCCCCGGCCGCCAATAGTAATGCTGCACCCCGCAACCTTGCTGGTAGGCCCTGCCTGGTGACTATTACCAGGCAAGTCATCTCTCCCATGGCCACCAGTCCCAGTCGCCCGATGTTGGCCTTGATGCCGTTGAGATCGTTGATCTCCTCCAGCAGTGGAAAGGGGAAGAGGCTGAGGATGGCGGCAATCACCACCAGGCTCCAGTCACGCCAGTGCCACGGCCGACTTTTGCCTGCCAGCAACGCAAGCCCCATGGCGGCGACGACAGGAGGCCAGTAGAAATCGACTCGTCTGAGAGGAGAGCTGCCGCTCAGTACCTCCGGCACGAACTTTATCCACTCACCGATCTCGAAACCGGTGAGGGCCAGTCCCGCCGCCCGGTGTGGAACCCAGGGGGAGAAATAGCCAACGAGGATCAGCGCAACGCCCAACAGGATGAGAACGGCGACCAATCTGTTCTTCAACTCTCTTGGGCCTCAGTCGGGAGCGGACGGGTTTCCTGGTGCTTGATGGTGGCATTCAGCGCGGCCTGAATCTCCCGGTCTTCTTTGGTCTTTTGCTCGATAAAGCCACGCATGAATGCACTGCGGCGCAGGCGCAGTGCCATGGGAGCGGCCACGCCCAAGTCCTGGAGGTCGGCCACTGATCGTGCATCGAGGGCGGCGTGGGCGCGGACAGCCTCAAAGAGGGTGAACTCGGCCCGGTGTGACTGTATCCCCAACTGGCGGATCAGTTGGAGGCCGACCTGCGCGACTACCGAGTCCAACTCGACCTGTGGCAAGAGATTGCGGGCACGTTCGACCTCGGCCGCCGCCAGCCGCGTCTCCTCTGCCCACTGAGCGGTCATTGCGTGCGGGTGTTCCAGGTAGGCGCGGGTACGCCGGTAGATCTCCATCCGTTGGGAGTGGTCCTCAATTCCCTGCACCACCACCCTGAGTCCGAAGCGATCCATAATCTGCGGCCGTAGCTCGCCCTCCTCTGGATTCATTGAACCAATGAGCATTAGCCGCGAACGATAGGTCATCCTCAGCGGGCCGCGTCGAACAGTGTAGCGCCCCTGGGCGGCCGCATCCAGAATCGCGTCTGCAACTGCATTGCTGAGCAGGTTGATCTCGTCCACATAAAGGATGTTCTGATCTGCCTGGGAGAGGATGCCGCGCCGCAGCCGCACCCTTTTTTGCTCGATCGCTATACGCTCGTCTATCCCGCCTACTACGTCTTCCATGCGGGCGTTGAGTGGCAGTTCGATCAGCCGCACCCGGTCCGGCGCCGTGAGCGGTTTTCCTTGACCATAGAGAACGGCACAGTCGGGGCAGATGGCATCCATTCCCCACTCCTCTACCGCTTCTTCGGTGCAGCCGTACGGGCAAATGCTGCGCAGAGTGTGGGGTAATAGATCGGTCAGGCTGCGGACGATGGTTGTCTTTCCGGTACCGCGTGGTCCGGTGAGAAGGATGCCACCGATCCGCGGGTTGGTTAGCCCAAGCAGCATGGCGATCTTGAGCTCCAACTGGCCGACGATGGCCAGAAAGGGAAAAGGAACCGTCTCTGCCACTCCTAGATCCTCGGCCGGCTGCGAAAGCACAGCTAGAGATGAGGAGCGCTCCAATAGCTCGAGAAGGGTGGAAGGGGGTGACTCCATTTACTCAGTCCGTTTTTGGCCGAAACCCGGCCAGAGCATTGGGCAATCCCGGGTACGCCTCGAATCGATCCGCTGCATTATACCCAACTCTGCGCAGGATGACGAGGTGGAGAACCTTAGCCTCGGGTCAGCATTCCGGCACGAGTGTCCGAACGCGCTTCCGGACTCGCGTCCGAATCTCATTGAGAACCGGTTGCCCAACTGCTTGCGGCGAGGCAGGAGTGACCAGAAGGGGGGCGCGCTCTGCCAAGTACTTGTAAAGAAACAACTGGGCGGTTTCGTGACCGCTCTACCCGTGAATCACCATTGAAAACGGGAAGTTATTCCTTAACAAGTGCTAACCACGCAGCAGCCGCTCGTATACCGTGAGCAGTTGCGCGGCGGCATCCTCCCAACGAAAGCGCTTGGCTTGGCGCCTCCCCTTGACGATGAGGTCGGTCCGCAGAGCGGCATCGGTGAGCAGTTGTTCCATCCCAGCCGTCCAGGCCGGCACGTCCAGCGGGTCTGCCTGCAGCCCGGCATCTCCGGTCACTTCCGGCAGGCTGGAGCGGTCAGAGGCGATGACTGGAGTGCCGCACGACATGGATTCCAGAATGGGGAGGCCAAAGCCTTCGTATAGCGACGGGTACGCAAAGACAGTCGCTGCGCTGTAGAGGGCAGGCAAATCAGCATCGCCGATAAAGCCGGGGAAGAGCACCCGATTGCCAATCCCGTGCCGGTCCGGCTCGGCCAACACATCCTCGTACTGCCATCCTCGCCCCCCGGCAATGACGAGCGAAAGGTCCGGGTGCTGGGCGGCGAGGGGGGCAAAGGCCTGGATCAGTCTTTGGTAGTTTTTGCGGGGTTGAATAGTGCTCACGGTGAGGATGAACGGCCGCTCTCCCAGGCCATATCTGGCGCGCACGGCCTCCAGCGTGCCTGGGTGGGTTACCGGCTCAAAGCGAGGTTCTACACCGCAGTAGATCACGCTGATCTTGTCGGGCGGGGTGTCCCACAGTGCGACCAGGTCATCCTTGGTTGCCTGCGAGTCCGCCAGGACGTGGCTGGCGCGCCGCACTGATCGGGGGACGACCTTGCTGAGGTAAATCCGCAGTCGTTCGTCGGCCGAGGCGGGATCGCGTGCAAAGGACAGATCATGGATGGTGAGAAGAGTTGGTGTACCCGGCAGGGTGGGCGGAAGCGTAAAGTCAGGCGAATGAAAGAGGTCGACCCGGCCCGTGACCAGTTCTACCGGCAGCGGCAGGCGTGCGCGGTGCCATATCCGCATCAGCCACTTGTCGTGGACCGGAATTCGGGTAATTGGGAATGGATGACTGGGAATGGGCGACTGGCTCGCCGCAAAGATGCGGTATTCGTTGATCCGATCCAGTTGGATCAATGCGCGAACCAACTGTCGTACATAGCGGCCGATGCCGGCGGCCTGCTGAACCGCCGCCGTGTAATCAATCCCTATCCGTGCCACGAGTCGCCTGCCAGTGGTCACTCCACGTCGCTGTAGGTCCAGTAGCGGTTCACAAAAAAGTTCCAAAACAGGACGACGATGGTGGCTATTGCCTTTGCGGCGTTATAGCCCAATAGTCCGAACACCCGTGTGCAGAGGGGATTCAGCGCGTTGAGAACTGCCAAGTTGATTCCCAGTCCCATGAGATTGACGAGAAAGAATTGCCCCCCTTGCTTCACCAGCGGCTTGCTGCGCGACTCGGGGTAGGTCCACAGGTAGTTCCACGTGAAATTCGAGATCACGGCCGAGCTGAAAGAGATCGTGTTGGAGAATGTCAAGGTGCCATTGAGCAGGACAACCCCGAACAGTTTCCACATCCCCAGGTCAACCTGCCGCGCCTGGAAATTGAGCATCAGCATATTGAGAATGCCAAAGTCCACCACAAAGCCGATGGTTCCAACCACCATGAATTTGAGAAAGCGTTCCAGTTCTTTGGTGTTGACTCCAAAGCGGCCAGCCACGCCAAAGATCGGCTTGGTGATAAAGAGAAAGAGATGATTAATTAGGGTCAGCATATTCTTCGGCCGGTAGCCACGATCCAGGCAAGAGACGGGTCTCTTCCGCGTCAAGGGATGTTGCGCTGCCTGCCGCGCCCACCAGATGGGCATCCCTTTGGAGCAAGATCAGGATGCCAATCAAGGCTCCCAGGTGCAGGTAGATGTTGTTGACGTAGAGCTTGTCCACCAGGTGGTGAACGGAGAGGTGGACCCAGGCGCCCATCAATCCCAGCGCCAATCCACGCAGGGGGTAAGACGCGAACCGTATGACTCGTGCCGTCTGCCAGATGATGGTTGCCCACAACAGCAGATAGGCGGCAAGACCCGCGACGCCGGCCTCGGCCAGTAGGTTCAGGTAATAGTTGTGCGCGTGTCCCAGTGCATAGGGCCAGTTAAGTAGGGCATAGTCCGAGTAGGCGGCCTCATAGTTCCCAAAGCCAACGCCCAGCCAGGGGAACTCGTCTGCCATGCTCAAGGCCGCCTGCCAGTGTGCCGTGCGCTCCAGCACCGCATAGTTGGCGGGGGTGATGTCCATCCCGCGCGCATCCTGAACTTGGATATCGCTGGCAAACCCCACCAGCCGGGCGGCGAACTGATCCGGGAGGAGCCCGCTTTGTAGCGCTCCCAGACCGGCTGCTGCTAACGTCAGCACCAGCAGCGCCCCCATCCAGCGCTTGCGTGGCCAGAAGAACGCCATCGCCGTCAACCCGCTCGCCGCCCCCAGCCAACCCCCTCGGGACCAGGACATCAGGAGCGCGGCCGAAAGAATGGCGGCTATGATGAGCGCAGCTATCAGCGATCTGGGTGTCTGACTTCTGATACCCGCCTTCTTCCCCCATGTACTGCCCAGCCCGCCAATGCCTATTCCCACGGCGATCGGCAGCGTCAACCCGAGGTATCCCGCAAACGGGTTGGGCTGCTCAAATGTGCCATAGGCCCGGAAGAAACGGCCGAGAATCTCGAAATGCTCCGGCCCGTGGCCGCGCAGGCCGAACTGCCAAATGCCGATGAGCGCCTGGCATGACCCTGCCAGAAGGACAGCGGCCGTCACAAGCTTCAGGCGAGTCCGGACGGCCGCTGCTGTTTGAGTGCTGTCCCGTGGCTGGGGGGTGTCGGCCGCGAACCAGGCGACGAGCCCCACCTGCATCCACTTGAGAACCTCTTTGAACCCAAGCGTCAGCGAGGGTGCCCCACACAGCGAGATCACGCCCACCCCAACGAATAGCCCCAGCGGAATGGCAAGTGCTCTTTCCACTCTGGGCAGGCGGATTTCGCGCCGGGCGACCCCCCGCGCCAACCAGGCTGCGAGCGTCAGCACCAGAAGCAGTTGGCCGGAATCAATCGAGGTTCCCCCCAGGATGACGTTTTCCAGCGCGCCAAAGGGGCCTGCCAGGAGGGTCAGAGCCAGTCCAATCAATGGCTCGATCAGGACCGCCAGCATGATCGTCGTCCCGGCTAGCAGCAGCCCGGCGGCGGGCAGCGGCAGTATCGCCAATCCGAGACCGGCCGCCCCCGCCAGCGCCAGCCACCCCAACCGCACCAGCGGCGTATCCCATGCCAGATGCAGCGGGAATGGGATGCGCTGCCAGGAAAGTCTCACACCAGTTCCTTGAAATAGGCTATCGTATGACGCAGCCCCTCCCGCAGGTCAAACGTGGGCTCCCAGTCCAACAGCTCCCGTGCTCGGGTGATGTCCGGCCGGCGTATCTTTGGATCGTCCACAATCCGCTCGTCGGTGGGTTGCACAAACGTGATCTCGGACTGGCTCCCGGTCGCATCCAGGACCGTGTGAGCGAACTCAAGTATGCTCATTTCGGTTGGATTACCGATGTTCACCGGTTGGTGCTCGCCAGACATGAGAAGGCCATAGAGGCCACGCACCAGATCGGCTACGTAGCAAAAGCTGCGTGTCTGCGAACCGTCCCCATAGACGGTGAGCGGCTTGTGGGTAAGCGCCTGGTAGATAAAGTTGGGCACTACCCGGCCGTCGTTCAGCCGCATTCGAGGGCCATAGGTGTTGAAAATGCGCGCAATGCGAGTATCCACGCCATGGTAGCGATGATAGGCCATCGTGAGCGCCTCGGCAAACCGCTTCGCCTCGTCGTACACGCCGCGTGGACCAATGGGGTTGACATTACCCCAATAGTCCTCCGGCTGGGGGTTGACGAGCGGGTCGCCGTATACTTCGGAAGTAGAGGCGAGCAGGAAGCGGGTTTTCTTACCAAGCGCGAGCCCCAACGCCTTGTGGGTACCCATTGAGCCGACTTTGAGCGTGGGGATGGGGTACGTCAGGTAATCGATCGGGCTCGCCGGGGAGGCGAAATGGAGAATGGCATCCAGCGGGCCTTTGACATAGATGTATTGGGTGACGTCGTGCTTGATGAACTCGAAATCGGTCCGGCCCGCCAAGTGGGCGATGTTTTGGACATTCCCGGTGATCAGGTTGTCCATCGCGATGACTTTGTGTCCCTGCGCCAACAGGTAATCGCACAGGTGGGAACCGAGGAAACCTGCTCCGCCGGTGACGAGTACGCGCATCACGCCTCCCTGGTGCACGAAAAGGCATCGCCGTGAGCGGCGATGCCTGGTCCGATTGCTGTCTAGAGTCTCTGTCCAGGCCGGCTATTCGGCCTGCTCGGCGTTCGCCAACATACGTATCAGGCGGGATTTCCGCCGGCTCGCATTGTTGCGGTGGATGATTCCCCTGACTGCCGCCTTGTCCAGCGTAGTGATGGCCTGTTCTGCTGCCGCTCGGGCTTCCTCCAGGTCCCCTTCGCCAGCCAGCTTGCGGGCTCGCTTGATTAAGGTTCTCGCCCGGCTGCGATACAGTTGATTCCGTAGACGCTTGCGTCCGCTGCTGCGAATCCGCTTGATGGCTGATTGTTTGTTCGCCACGGGGTTGCCTCCGAAAAAACGAGTCCTTGCCGACTCGCATTCTGCCTACTCTCAATGGGCGACATTATAACGCATGCGGCCGGGTTTGTCTAGAGCGACGGTCAAGGGCGCAAAGAAACGGGCCAGGTGCCGTTCCCTCGGCAGTTCCGCGCTGCGCCAGGGAAACTGGCGGGGGCGGGGCCAAGCGAGCCTGAATTGGTTGCAGGGACGCTACGGTACCTGGGAGCGGGGGGCCGCAGCCTCAAGTGCCCGGTTGATCCAGGCAAGATGCCCTTGACGGGCACCTCTTGCCAACTATAATCGCCCGCATGAGTGTACTGGCCGTGGTGGGCATGAATGGATAGATCCCCTTCAGATACGTCGGCTGGCTGCCTGGGGATTGCGTTGGTGGCGGCGATCGTGGCGATCCTCTTGCTGGCTGCCAGGTCTCCCGGACTTCGTGTCCGAACCGCGGGCCACGCTGCTGTGCTGCTCCCCAAGGCCTCCTCCACTGTCACCCCATCTCCTACCACCACTCACACTGCTACCCCGACTGCCTCACCAACCAACACCCCCACTGCGTCGCCGACCGCCACGCAAGCTCCAACCCGAACCGTGCCGCCCAGCGTCTCCCCATCGCCCACGCACACGCCACTGCCTACGCACACGCCGTCGCCAACCGCCGCTCCCACCCCGACTCCCACCTCTTTGCCGTTACCCACCCCTGATGGCGCCGAGCGGGAACTCATTGTGCCCATTTTGATGTACCACTATATCAGTGAACCGCCTAACAACGCGGATGAATATCGGCTGGACCTCTCCGTACGGCCAGCGGATTTTGAGGCCCATCTAGCGTACATGAGATCTGCCGGCTACACCGGGATCAGCCTGTATCACTTGCTTGACGCACTTGCCTGGGGACGGTCGCTGCCCGAAAAGCCTGTGATCATTACGCTAGATGACGGCTACCGGGATAATTACGAATCCGCCTTTCCGCTGCTCAAGGAGTATGGCTATACGGCCACCTTCTTTATCCTTACCGAGCCCATCGACCACAACTCTGAGCGTTACATGACCTGGAATCAGATTGAGGAAATGGTGGCTGCCGGGATGGATTTCGAGCCGCACACCAAGACTCATCCCGATCTGCGCGACCGTAGCCACGATTTCCTCGTCTGGCAGGTCCTAGGGAGTGCGCAGACTGTGCAGGCACACACGGGCCGTTACCCTCGCTTTTTTGCCTACCCGTCCGGCCGCTATGATGACGCAGTCCTAGAGTTCCTGGAAGAGATCAACTTCTGGGGGGCAGTTACCACCTGGTCTGGCGCGGTTCACACCTGGGAGAGCCGCTACCAACTTCGCCGCGTTCGCGTGAAAGGCGGAGACAGCGCCGCGGTCGTGGCTGAGAAGCTTCAATGGGGTCCATAATGGGTGGGGTGCCGGGTATCTGCCAGCTAATGACAGCCCCCTGGTAGCTTTTGACAGCCATTGTCGTTTATCATACTCGTTGACGTTGAGGGGCCCTGAAGATTGGCTGGGCCTCTTTTCCTATTTGTTGTGGAAACGAGTGTGGATCAGAGAACGTCGCGCATACCAGGATTCTATGACTGGCCGCTCGCTGAACGGGCGGCACACATTTCGCTGTGGGCCAACCTGGACGCTGACGAGAGAGAGGTGCTGGGCGGCATGATGGGTCTGGGCCTCTCGCGAGCTGACCGGATGATTGAGAACGTCATCGGTGTCTTTGCGCTGCCGCTCGGTATTGGCCTCAACTTTTGCATCAACGGCCGGGATTATGTGATTCCGATGGTCATTGAGGAGCCATCGGTTGTGGCCGGAGTCAGCCATGCTGCCAAGCTTCTCCGGGATGACGGTGGCATAACAGCCACTTCCTCCCAGCCGGTGATGGTCGGCCAGGTGCAGGTGCTGGACGTCGGTGATCCGTCGGTTGCCGAGGCGGCCGTGCTCGCCCAAAAGTCAGAGATCCTGGCGTTGGCAGACGAACTGGACCCGGTGATGGTGGAACTGGGCGGCGGAGCGCGTGACGTGCGTGTCCGTCATCTCCACGGGACACCGGTGGGCTCGATGATGATCGTCGAACTACTCTACGACTGCCGTGATGCGATGGGCGCCAACACGGTGAATACTGCTTGTGAGAGACTGGCGCCGCTGATTGAGCAGTTGACCGGCGGCCGCGTCAATGTGCGCATCCTCTCCAATCTGGCTGATCAACGGCTGGCCGTGGCCACCGGGAGGGTGCCGGCCGAATTGCTGGCGACAGATGAGATTCCGGGCCCAGTGGCGATCGAGCGTATTGTAGAGGCGTGTGCCTTTGCCGTCGCCGATCCCTACCGCGCTGCCACACACAACAAGGGCAT
>WSZX01000155.1 GCA_013139935.1 Ardenticatenales bacterium | reverse complement strand
GCCGCCTCTGCAAACCTCCCGAGCTCTCCGTACATCCTTCCGATCGAGGCCTGGTGCTCCAGGTTCGCTGGTTGCAGGCGCGCTGCTGCCTGGTAGGCAGTCAATGCCTTTGCCGGATCACCCAGCGAGGCTGAGGCGTCACCCAGTCTGACCTGAATGTCCGGATCGTCCGGATTCTGATCAACCGCCCGGCCAAAGGCATCCGCTCCGGATTTAACCTGCCCCCAACCCACCAGAATCTCGCCGATCTCCCAGAGTAACTCGGGTTGCCGACTGTCCTGGACCAGGTCACGCAGCAGCCGGACAGCTGCAGACTGGTCTCCCCGCGCCCATCGCAGCAGCCCCTGCTCAAGAAAAAGGCGTTCGCTGTTGGGGACAACTTTCTGAGCACGGGCGATCGCCTGATCGGCTCCCACGAAATCCTCCGCATGCCGCGCTGCTCTGGCCCACGCCATCAGCCGCTCAGGAGCATCGGGCGAGAGACTAGCTGCCCGTTCACGAATGTCAGCAGCGTTTTCCCACCATCCGGCCGCCTCGAACGCCTCCGCCAGCGCATCCTGAACGCTCAGGTCGTGCGGCAGAGTGTCGGCGGCCTCACTGAGAGCGGTAATGGCAATCTCGTGCTGGCCCAGGCGAGAGGAGACCACTCCAATGCGATGCTGGAGTTGCGGGTTGGTGGGGCTCAACCGGGCGGCCGTCCAGTAGACATCCAAGGCGGCATCCCAGTCGCCCTCAGCCTCCAGCGCCTTTCCCAACCACTCGCGGGCGGCTGCATCCTTGGGCAATTGGGCAACAGCAGCCTGGAGCATGGCAACTGCAGCCTGAGCATCATGATCTGCGAGGCAGAGGCGGCCAGAGTCGAGAAGAACGGGGCCGTCATCCGGGGCCAGGGCAGCGGCCTGACGGGCAGCCGCCGCGGCACCAGCCACCTGCTCGGCCCCGTCTAGCGCCAGGGCCAGTGCATGGAATGCAGTTCCATCCGCATCTGGTTGAGCGACAGCTTCCTCAAGTTTGGCAACCGCCAACTCGTGGTGTCCGAGTGCGTTCAGGATCCGGCCGAATCGAGTAAGCATGGCACCGGATCGATCGCCCGCCTCATACATGCGGCGAAACATCGAGTGCGCTTCGGTGAGCCGGCCGGTTTTCTCATAGAGTTTCCCCAACAGGAAGAACACCGGCCCGGCTTTTTGTTCGCCAACCGCCTGCACCGCGTCAGCCGTAATCTGTTCCACCTGGCTAATGTGTTCCTGGCACTGACACGATTCGGTTCCGCCGTCATCGGACTGACAGGCACACGTATAACACTGAGCCAAGGCCAGCCAAGCATCGGCCGGCTGCAGGCCAGAACCCGGCGCCGCCGGCAGGCGAGTGGCCCGCCTCAGATGATAGAGGGCCTCGTCGTTCTGATTCAATGCGGCAAAGGCCTCTCCCATCAACACGTGCGTTTGCACCGAATCCAGTTGAAGGGCCAGGGCAGCGTGACCCGCATGAATGGCTGTTCTCCACTCCTGGGCGGCGTGTGCCGTGGCCACATATTCCTGCAGAATCTCTGGATTCTGCGGCTCAATGTGCACTGCCTCGGTGACGGTTTTCAGAGCTGCCGTCATGTCTCCCCTTGAGCGCTGAACTGATCCCAGCCGGAGAAGAGTGGAGACCCGGCGCTCGTCCGTTTCCAGGGCAACAAGTTGACGGAAGCAGTTCTCGGCTGCAGTCCAGTGGGCCTGTCGGACATACATTTCGCCCAGCTCCCCATACCATGCTACGCGGGCCGGCAAAGCGGCGACTGCCTGCTCCATGAGAGGGATGGCCCTCTCAATCTCGCCCACATCAGCCAGCAAACGAGCTACTTGGTAATTCTGTTCCGGAGCATCGGACAGCTCGGCCGCCTGGCACGCAGCGGCAATGCCTGCATCACGCTCATCGAGTCCTACCAATGCTCTCGCCCGCTGCATAAGCAATTGGTGGTCTTGTTCTGCCTGGTTGGCGGACACTGCATTGAGCAGATCGAGCGCATCCTCGTATTGGGCGGCTGCATTGAGGGCAGCAGCGGCAGCGGCCCGCAGTTCGGTGCTTTCCGGGGTCAGTTGAAGCCCAAGGCGATAAGCGTCCTGTGCCGCTGCGGGATCAAGCTGTGCATTGTGAATCCGGCCTAGTTGAAGGGCTAGCACAGAAATGAATGCCTTTCCGTTCCCCCACGCACGCTCCAGTTCGCGAATAGCGGTGGTTGACTCACCGGCTGCAGCCGCGAGCCCCCGGTGAAGATGACGGACAGCCGAAGCTGCCAGATGCTCCGGCCCCTGGCTATCAGAGGGCTCGGGAAGCGCGTGAAATAGCTGCAGGGAGAGTTCGGCCGCACAGACGGTTGCACCTGCGTCGCCGAGCGCCTGTATGAAGGCCAGTGCCTGGGCCATACCCAGACCATCCATGATGGGCCGGGCGGCCGAGATCACCTGCGCGGCATCGTCTCCAGTGTGGTTGAGCAGGAGAACCCTGGCCGCCGTCATGGGGCGGTCACGACCAACAGCAACCATCCACTTGGTGTCGGTCGGTTGCGCAGAGGTGCACGAGGCAAGATCATACAGACAGACGAGCACCCCTTCCGGGCCAGCCAGAGCAGGAGCAATGGACTGTGCACTCGCGGAGCCGGAGGCCTCCCCCGGCTGGTCGTCAGCCTCCACCACCAAGCCATGTAGGTGGTAAAGAGCACAACAAGTATCCCGCACTAGGGTATGAACCAACACCGTGTCCATCCCCTCACCCAAGCTGATGCTGGAATCCTTGCCGGCGGCTCGGAGCAGCAACGGCCTCCCCGCATTCAGCAGCCAGGCCTCGGCCGCCGCATGATCATCCAGGCCCTGCCAGACACCAATGGCAGACAATGCAACGCGGGCGGGTCGCCACCACAGAGGCTCGTTCTGGTTGGCAGCTTCCAGCAGCGCCCCCAGGACAGCAGGCTGGTGGGCAAGGTCCCACACTGGCCGATAGCTGCGCAGAGAGAGCTGTATCTCGGCCGCACGCTTCCGATCCGGGACGGCTGCGGAGATGCGGTCGGACAGGGTGGCCGCCGTTGAGCTAAACGGGAGATGCTGCATTTGCCAAATCCTTTTCTATCTCCAACTCGGACGCGCCCGGGCGGAGTCCGGGGAACGCTACCACACCAGGCGAGACACCATCAGGTATGCAGCCACCATCATCGCTGTGCCTGTGAAACAGAGAAAGACGCCAATGCCTACTGCGGTACGCACCAATTGGCTGACAGCCTCGACCAATCGGGCGGTTGCGTCAAGCGCCGGGGCAATAGCTATATCTCCCAATCCCTTCTGGCTGAGTTGGGCTGAGTGAAGCGAGAGCTTTCGGAGCGTCTGCTGGTAGTCACGCGCCAACATGGTGCGCAAACCCATCAGGAGAGCTGCAAACCCGGTTAGTGCTAGCATCGAGGCAATCGTAAGGACAATGATTTCGGCTGAGAGAGCTGGATCGATCATTTGTAACTCCGTTTCTGCTATTGAATCCGGTTAAGCTTACCGCCACCCATGACAGGTGCAGAAAACGTGCCAGGACCATCATACTGGGGAGGGCGTCGAAAAACTGACAAGATGGCGTTCTCTCTGCAGTTCCGCGCAGCAAGAGGGAAACTGGAGGGGAGGTCAAAACTGGAATGGCGAAGAGATGTGGGACGTCGCTAGGCGACTGATCGGTGGGTGACCGACTCGTGGAAACCGGCCGAGCCTGGGAAGTTCAGATCGAACGTGACAGACAGTGACTCCCGCCGACGACCGCGTTCACACCTGGCCAACGATCTCGCGGGGGAGATGAGACACCTCGATCTGCTCTCCGCTGCAAAAGACAACCCCCCGTTCAACGACGTTGCGCAGTTCACGGATGTTTCCCGGCCAGTCGTGAGATCTGAGCACACTCAGGGCATCCGGGCTAAAGCCGGAGATACTCTTGCCCATTTCCCGGTTGAAGCGGTTGAGGAAAAACGCTGCAAAGAGGGGTGTATCTCCATCCCGTTCTCGCAGGGGGGGGAGGTGAATACGCACCACACTGAGCCGGTAGTAGAGGTCTCGCCGAAACTGCCCCTTTTGCATGGCATCGTCCAGATCCCGATTCGTTGCTGCAAGAAGGCGGATATCAACCGGGATATCGCGAGTTCCCCCGACGCGGCGGACCATCCGCTCCTCAATCACGCGCAGGATCTTTGCCTGCATCCCCGGCGTCATCGAGCTGATCTCATCCAAGAAGAGCGTCCCGCCGTCAGCCACTTCGAACAGACCTTTCTTCTGTTTGCCCGCACCGGTGTAGGCGTTGCTCTCATGACCAAAGAGCTCGTTCTCCAGTAGATGCTCTGGCAACGCTGCGCAATTGATGGGGCGGAACGGCTGCCCGCTGCGTTCGCTCTGCCTGTGGAGCATGCGAGCGACCACCTCTTTTCCTGTGCCGCTCTCACCCGTCAAAAGCACGGTACTGTTGGTGGGAGCCACCTGGTCGATGTCCTCGGCCACCTTGCGCATCACAGCGCTCTGGCCCACGACCCATCCAGAATCGCTCGCGCCGGATTCCTGGCGGAGGTGTTCTAGCTCCCGGTGCAGGGTCACCGTCTCGGCCATGCGCTCCAGATGCGCCCGCAATTCGTCGATTTCCACCGGCTTTGTGAGATAGTCATATGCACCCATCTTCATCGCTGCCACAGCGTTGTCAATTGCGCCGTGTGCAGTGAGCATGACAACGGGCAACCAGGATTCATTCTGGCGCAACTCCCTCAGCAGCGCCAAGCCTTCGCCATCGGGAAGTACTCTGTCCAGGATGATCATGTCTATCCAACTGACCGCGAGGTGCTGCCGGGCAGCGGCCAACGAGTCCGCCTCGAGGACCTCGTATCCATCGCGGCGCAACGTCTTGGACAGAAAGGTGCGAAGATTGATTTCGTCATCCACGAAAAGAATCGTCTTACTCAAGCGGCTCGTCCTCAACTGGCAACGTTATCACAAAGATGGTGCCGATTCCAAGCCAGCTGTTGGCCTTTAGAGTGCCGTTGTGCTGGCCTACAATCCGGCGCGCAACAGCCAGACCCAGTCCGGTTCCACCCTTTTTGGTGGTGAAAAAGGGATCAAAGATTCGCTCCAGCTTCTCGGGGGGGACTCCCGGCCCCGAGTCGCCCACCTCGACCTGCAAAACCGGCCGACTGTCAGAGGAATCGCTCGATGGTGCAGCAATGACGGCGGCTGTTACGGTCAAGTGCCCGCCACCAGTCATCGCATGCATGGCATTGATGATCAGATTGTCAAAGACCTGCTCCATCTGTACTCGGTCAAGCGGAATGCGCGGCAGGTCAGGCTCGTACTTTTTTCTCACGGCGACCCCCCGCTCCTCGAGGAGCTTGGCCTTGCCGGCCAGCAAGTGGTCCAGCAAGTCAATAATACTCTGAGGGCGGGTCTTGAGCTCAGACGGCCGTGAGACCACGAGCGCGTCTTCAAGAAGCCGGTCCATCCGGCGAATTTCTCCTTGAATTGTGTTCAAGTCCTGGAGAATCGACTCGTCGTGGCTGAAAGCAGGTTCCAGGTAGTCCAGCCCGGCCTTGATGCTGCCGAGCGGGTTGCGGATCTCGTGCGCCAGGATGGATATCATACGCTCCAACTGGGCATTCTTTTGACGCAAGCCGTTTTCCATCTGCTCCATCTGGTCCGTCTGCTGCTCCACAAAGAACACCATCGCCCCGCGAGCACCAGGGCGGCCAACCCCACGCAGAGGCACAACTCGCAGGCGAGCAGTGAACGGATCACCAGAGCGTTGGTATAGAACGAGTTGACGAGTTTCTAGCGAACTGCGACCGGAGAGCACCCGCTGGACAACCTGGCCGATGTCGCCACGCGAAACCAGAACACCGTCAACGGGCAGCCCTACGACTTCATCAGGGGCGTAGCCAAGCAGTTGGCCGCCAAGCTGGCTGCAAAAGACTACCTCCCCTTCACAATCCAGAACAACAACACCCTCTGTCAGATGATTGATGCTGCCCTTGAAACGGTGATCCAGCTCCTGGTTCAGTTGTCGCAGAGTATCAACCTGATGGAGTGCATCCCGGTGGTGAACGGCCATGGCCAGAGAGCGCAGGGAGACCCCGACCAGGGCTGGCTCCAATTGGGAGAAGGGGCCGGTATAGGCAAGGACAAGCTTGGCGGAACAGCGGGGCAGGACGTACACAAGCACATCTTGCCAACCTGCTTCCTGAGCCGCGTCTGCCCACACACTGCTGCCAACATCAGGGATGTACGCCCGGATGACAGAAAACGGGCGGCCGCTCTCCCCATCCAACATGTTGGCCCTCAACTGGAATGGTGCACTGAGCGGGAATTGATAGGCGGTCAGTAACTCCATCCCCTGGCCCGGCTGGGGCGTGACATACAGGCCGGCCGCATCAGCCCGAAAGAACTGGGTCAGCGTGTGCATTGCTGTGCTCTGCTGGTCGAGGTCGGCAGCGAACAGCTGCTCCATCGCCTGCAGCAGGCGATCGAACGCCTCCAAGAGGCGGCCGTCTTCGACCTCCAGGCCAGCGATGCCACCTTTCGGGACGGGCAACCGGACCCCAGTGACCTCGGCAAGTCGAGAAGGTTGAACAGGCTTCACGCGGAAACGCACTCCTTCTGGCGTGCCCGGAGGTGCGCCGGCAGAATGTCCAGCATGTTTCGGTACTTGGCGACCGTGCGGCGCGCAATCGGCCGTCCCATCACTCTCAGCTTAGCTTCGATGGCACTATCATTCAGAGGCTGATCCTCGTTGGCAATCATCTGACGTATCAACTCCTTGATGGACTTGCCGCACTCGAAAAAGTGGGACAGAGGAACGATCCGTCCATCAGGCAGGGCGGCAGTCTTGCCACTCATGGCACGGCTGACAGTGGCTTCGTGTACATCAAGCATCTCAGCAAGCTGGGTGCGGGTCAGCGGCCGGATATGTTCGTCTCCTTCCCGGATCGCCCTCTCCTGGTAGGTGACCAGCGCTTCTACAGCACGTCGGAGTGTCCCCTGACGTTGGCGCAAACACTTTATGAACAACTCGGCACGTTCCGCCATTTCTCTCCAGCTGTCCTGACCTTTCCCATTGGCGCCACGGATCATCTGCTTAAAGCTGGGACTCAGCCGAAGCCAGCGCGAACTGATGGCAAATACCTCGACCGCCAGCGCGCCGTGCACATCAATATGGATGACCATGTCCGGACGGGTGTAGACCGTCGGAGAAGCCGGCCCCCGCCGGCGGGCCAACTCATCTTCCCACCCTGCCATGGCTGGATAGGGAGTGAGGTTGGCGCGGATAAAAGCGACAGCAGCAGAGAGATCGCGAGCCGCGATCGGAATTTCGCTCCACCGAGCATGCAGAAAATGATCCCAAAACTCGCTCAGCAAGCGTAGGCCGATCAGACGAAGCTCCGACACCTCCGGTCCTGTAGGAGAGAGCGCCTCCAGTTGCCGAAGCAAGCACTCCTGTGGACCCCGCGAGCCAACACCCACCGGGTCTACCTGCTGCAACTGGCGCAGCACCCGTTCAACAACCGGCTGCGCCACTCGCAGTTCCGCTGCCACCTGGGCCACCGTCACACCCAGGAATCCACGTTCACCTATCGACTCGGCAAGATAAGAGGCGATGGGAACATCAGATGGCTCAAGCATGGGCTCAAGCTGGCGCATGATGTGGTCCGCCAACCGAACAGGTTGAACGACGCCCATCAACGGATCATAACCATCGCTTCCAGATCGATCAGCTCTGCCCGCCGGACGATAGCCAGAATCTACATTGATGACTGTGCCAGCCAGCAGTTCCCGCACACACTGCGGACACGGAGGGGTTTCCACCAGCGCGCCGCAACGGTGGCAACGCTGCCCGTCGACCATCTCCAGGGCCGGGTTCTCGGCAAGTTCCGCATGGACCTCCGCCTCCAGCTCGGCACTGGTCAGCGTCAACAGGTGCGTTGTCACGATGATGTGCGTCGTGACCGTAGTCGCGGTGACCGGATACAGACCAAAATGCATGGTTAGTGACCTCAGTATATCACCGAGCGCGGAACCTGGCAACAAGGTTGCACAAAGCGTGCCAGAACCTGTTCAGCTCGGCCGCGGGTTCGAGGCGAGGGCATTGGCGGAGAGTGCTCGTCGCCGGGGGCGACGAGTTGAAGGTCAAACCCAGGTATTGCGGGCCCGAGGGATGCGGATACAATAGAACGGCATAGGGAGAGAGTAGAATGAGATTGTCAGTGGTCGGAGGCGGGCTTGCCGGTAGCGAGGCGGCCTGGCAGGCGGCGGAGCGTGGAGTACAGGTCACTCTGTTTGAGATGCGGCCGGCTACCCGCACTCCGGCTCATGTCACTGGCAACCTTGCCGAATTGGTATGCAGTAACTCGCTGGGCTCTGTTCTACCCCACCGGGCACCAGGAGTACTGAAAGCAGAGCTTGAGCAACTGGGCTCCCTCTTGCTGGCCTGCGCACGAACGCATGCCGTGCCGGCGGGGACGGCCCTGGCGGTGGATCGGACCCATTTTGCAGATTCGGTTACTTGCGCAATTGAGTCGCACCCGAACATCTCTGTGAGGCGGGAAGAGGCGACGACGATCCTGGCCGAGGCAGATTTCCCCACGGTCATCGCCAGCGGCCCCCTGACTTCTGACAGCTTGGCCGAGAGCTTGCAGCAACTCACCGGCCAAGAGGCGCTCTCGTTCTTTGATGCGTTGGCCCCCATCGTAAGCCACGACTCTATCGACATGGAAACAGCCTTTCGTGCTTCGCGTCACGACAAGGACGGGAGTGAGGGAGACTATATCAACTGCCCGATGACAGAAGCCGAGTACGAGCGGTTCTGGCAAGCGCTCGTGTCGGCCGAACAGACCCCAATGCGCGACTTTGAGCACGCGCGCTTTTTTGAGGGCTGCCTGCCAGTAGAGGAAATCGCCAGCCGCGGCCGTGAATCATTGCTGTTTGGACCGCTGCGGCCGATCGGCCTCACTGACCCTCGCACCGGAGAGCGGCCGTTTGCAGTGGTCCAACTCCGGCAGGACAATCTGGCAGCTACATTGTACAACCTGGTCGGTTTTCAAACCAACCTGCGGTGGAGTGAACAGGAGAGGGTGTTCCGGTTGATTCCAGGGATGGAACGGGCCAGCATTGTCCGTTTTGGCCAGATGCATCGCAACACCTTTCTCAACTCACCCACCATCCTGCAACCAACGCTTCAAGCCCGCCGTCACGCACACCTCTTTTTCGCCGGGCAGATCACCGGGGTGGAAGGATACGTCGGGAGTATCGCCACCGGCCTTGTCGCAGGGCTGAACGCTGCCCGGTTGCTGATGGGCGACCACCCAGTCATCCTCCCCCCTGCGACCATGCTGGGCGCCCTGATTCATTATGTGACTCACGCTGAGATCAAGTCATTCCAGCCAATGAAGGCGAATTTCGGTCTGCTTGCCCCGCCCACCCACCGTCTGCACAAGCAGGAGCGGTACCGATATTACGCCGAACGCGCCGCCAAGGCGATGACCCGTCTGATCCAGGATGCCGGCATCACACCGCTTGTGCCAATGGTACAATGAACCCACCATCCCCGCACCGTGCCTGCCTGCGTTCCAGTCGCCCTCGGTATCGCAGGCTTGTGTGGCTGGCCATCTTGCTGTTGTATAGTTGCCGCCCACTACCATCCACACCAGCCCGGCGGACCGTCTTTGACGGAGAGAACGCGTACCAGTTGCTTGCGCGGCAGACCGAATTCGGCTTCCGTCCGACCGGCTCCCTGGCAGGCCGGCAGACGGGCGATTGGATCATCCAACAGCTTCTGGCGGCCGGTTGGGAGGTCGAAACGCAAGAGTTCCCGTACATGGGGACAACCTGCCGCAACATCATTGGCAAGATGCCGGATTCAGCCGGCGAGGAGGTAGTGCTGCTGGGAGCCCACTATGATACCCGACTGAAGGCAGACCGGGACCCGGAGGCCAGGGATGAGCCGGTGCTGGGTGCAAACGATGGAGCGAGCGGGACAGCGGTGCTGCTAGAGTTGGCTCAGGTGCTCGAAGCTGATAGAATCCCGTACCAGGTCTGGCTGGCCTTTTTTGATGCCGAAGACAATGGGCATCTGAACGGCTGGGAGTGGGCGGTGGGGAGCAGCTACATGGCCTCTCGCCTGGACCCGTCCGGCTGGCCGGAACTCGTGATAGTCGTGGATATGATAGGGGACGCCGATCAACAGATCTACTATGAATACAACTCGGACCCGTCGCTCATGCAGGCAATCTGGCAGGTAGCGGCCGACCTTGGCTATGAAGAGACCATCATTCCCGAGTATCGCCACTCGATTCTGGACGATCACACGGCCTTTGCGCGATTGGGCATAGCAGCGGTTGACATGATCGATTTCGATTATCCCTACTGGCATACCACGGCCGACACCCTGGACAAGGTAAGCGCTGCGAGTCTCGAACGGGTGGGCCGGACCGTGGAGGCATTTCTCGAGTCAAATGCCGCCTCAGGAGATTCCAACGAGTAGCAGACTCGGGCTCTTGTGCCCATTGCTGGTCTGCTCTCCGGCGCAGACTGCCCTCTCCCAACCGGCCGGGTCCGCGGCGGCACGCTGGAACGGTCTGGTCGGAACGAGTGGCTCGTGGCTTGGTGGACTCTGCCCAGGGACTGAGCCCCGGCAGGTCCGCGAAGGAGTGAGAACATGATCGAGATGGACACCACAATCGCCAAGGTTACGGTCTACCCCGACCGGGCGCGCGTACTGCGAACCGGCGTGGTTGAACTGGAAGCCGGTCTGCACACGTTGGCCATCCCCGAGCTGCCGTTGTCACTGGACCCCGACTCTGTCCGAGCGACCGGGCGGGGGTCGGCTCAGGCCCGCCTGTTGGGCATTGGCGCTGAATTGACCTATTACCGAGAATCCCCAGCCGAGCGAGTCCGGAAGCTGGAGGGGGAAATCGAGTTACAGGGTGACAAGGACACCTCCTTGCAGAATGAACAGACCGTTCTCAAAGCACAGTTAGGTCATCTGGAGGGGTTGGCTGGCCACACCGAGACCTTTGCCAAAGGGCTGGCTTTCGGCCGCACTCAGGTCTCAGATCAGGCAGCCTTGATGAGCTACCTGCATGAGACAGGCACCGGCATAATGAACGAGATGCAAAAGGTCGGTGTCACCCGGCGAGAGTTGGCCAAGACCTTGAAAAAACTGCGCAACGAACTGGACCAGTTGCGCGACGCCCGGCCACGCCAACGCTACACCGCCAAGATTGAGGTAGAGATCACGCAGGCCGGAAGCTTCGAGGCGGATCTGACCTACACCATCAGTAACGCATCCTGGCAGCCTCTCTACGACCTGCGCCTGTGGGAGGCAGAGGCAGAGGGGGAGAAGCCAAGCCTGGAAGCGACTTATCTGGGGCAGGTACAGCAGAGCACCGGGGAGGACTGGAACAACATCGAACTGATCCTATCTACCGCGCGGCCGGCCGTCAGTGGATCGCTGCCAGAACTCGATCCCTGGTACCTGGACATCAAAAGGCCTCCGCCTCCACCTCGCAGTCCCATGCCAGAGCGAAAAAAGGGACGGCCACCCACGATGGCAATGGCGCAACCGGAGGCTGGCGCCGAGCCAGAAGCCGAACCTGCTCTGGCAGCCTGGAAGCAAGCTGCGGTTGCTTTCGCCACCGTGGACACCAGTGGTGCGGCCGTCACTTTCCACGTCAGCGGCCGGGCCAACATCCCCTCTGACGGGCAGCCACACAAAACCACTATTGCCACCTATCCCCTGGAACCGGAACTGGATTACGTGACCGCCCCCAAGCTGGAAGAGGTGGCCCATCGCCGGGCGCGAGTCGTCAACACCACCGAAGCGGTCTTTCTGCCTGGCACGGCCAACGTGTTTGCTGGCGACGAGTTCATCGGAGCCACCGAGCTGGAACACGTCGCTCCGACCGAGGAGTTCGAACTCTCCCTCGGCGTGGATGATCGGATCAAGGTCAAGCGAGAACTAATGATCCGCGACGTGGACAGATCACTGATTGGCGACAAGCGCCGCCTGCGCTATGGCTACCAGATCGAGGTGCAAAATCTGCGCCCGGTGGCAGAGACCATCCTGGTCACCGATCATTATCCGCTTCCGCGCCACGAGGAGATCAAAGTGAGGCTGGAATCCGTCGAGCCCAAGCCAACGGAAGCAACCGAGATGCATCTGCTGGACTGGGAGTTGAGATTACAGGCGGGGCAAAAGCAGACCATCCGGTTTGAGGTGCAGATCGAGCATCCACGCTCTCTGTCGGTGGACGGCTTGCCGGACTAGACAGGCGATTCTGCAAGAGTACGCGAACCAATAGAGACATCATGGCGATTCCTACCGATGATCGAAAGCGGGCCCTGTTGATCGGGGTTGAGGTCAAGCAGAGTCGGCCGCTGTTCAACGTTGAGGAGAGCATGGCCGAGCTGGCTCGACTGGCCGACACGGCCGGCGTCCAGGTGGTCGGCGAGATCTCTCAACGCGTTGATCGGATTCACCCCGCCACCTTTATTGGTTCCGGCAAAGCCGCGGAGGTCCGGCTGCTGGCTGAGGAGGCGGAGGCAGAGTTGGTCATCTTTGATGATGAGCTCTCTCCCCGCCACCAGCGGGAGCTACAAGAGGTATTGGGCGAAGGGGCGCTCATATTGGATCGTACCGCGCTCATCCTGGATATCTTTGCCCAGCACGCGCATACTCGCGAGGGGCAGTTGCAGGTCGAGTTGGCCCAACTGGAATATCGGCTGCCACGCTTGACCCGGATGTGGACCCACCTGGCTCGACAGGCAGGCGGGCGGGCAGGCGGCAGGCATGGAGGAGTTGGACTGCGTGGTCCGGGCGAAACCCAGCTCGAGGTGGACCACCGAATCATCAGCCAGCGCATCGATCGCCTGAAGGCTGAGATAGAAAAAGTGCGTGCGCACCGAGGCCGCTACCGCGCGCGACGCCGGCGCAGTGCCATCCCGGTCGTCGCCATCGTCGGCTATACCAACGCCGGCAAATCCACCCTGCTCAACCATCTGAGCGGCGCGACCGTGCGGACCGGTGACAAGCTCTTTGCCACTCTTGACCCAACGACTCGCCGGGTAAGGCTCCCCAGCGGCCATGAGGCACTGTTCACGGATACCGTGGGATTCATACAGAAACTGCCAACCACGGTGGTGGTGGCGTTCCAGGCCACCCTGGAGGAGATCACCGAAGCTGACCTGTTGCTCCACATAGTTGACGCCAGTCACCCCCAGGCAGCCGCTCAGGTCGAAGCGGTAGAGGAAACGTTGGCGGAGCTTGAAATCGACACCATCCCCACCATCATCGCCCTGAACAAGATTGACCTGCTTGATGGTGGGAAGCTATCAGTCGACTATGAGGGCGCCAGCGCGATATCTGCTCTGACGGGCGCAGGCATGCAGGAGTTGCTCGAACGAACCGATAGAGAGCTGTCCAGCACCTGGGTTCGAATCGATGTGGTGATTCCTTACCAGCAGGGAGCATTGGCAGCGCTCTTCCACGATAAAGGGGTTGTGGAGCAGGAAACCCACACGGACGCAGGGGTTCGCATTCTGGGCAAGGTGCCGGGGCGGTTGGCATACCGCTTCCAACAGCCAGAGCAGTAGTTTGCGCGGGTTCGGCCAGATCATTCCTTCCGAGCTCGCCGAGATGGGGTGCCAGCACTCGCCGGCATGGATTTCGTTCCTGGCAGCCGCTGGTGTCAACCCTTCACCTGCTGCCCTTGGCCGCTGAAAGGTTGCCCCGAGAGTATGAACAAAGGGTGCGGGGAAAAGGAGATGCCGGGGGGGGGGCAGGATCTCGCCCGCACCCGTACCCCCTTTCTCAGCGCAGAACTGCCGAGGAAACGGAACAAGATGACAGGCAACCAATCCTGGTACGTCTACGTTGTCGAATGCGCCGACGGAACCCTGTACACCGGCATCAGCACCGACGTCGCGCGCCGGTTTAAAGAGCACAACGCGGGGCGGGGCGCCAGATACACGGCCGCCCGAAGGCCGGTGACGTTGCGCGCTAGCTGGCATTTCCAGGATCGGCGGGCCGCAATGCTGGCCGAAACCAGCCTGAAGAGGAGGTCCCGTGAGAGTAAGAAGCGCTTGCTCAAGGCTGCCGGGGATTTCCGTGATGGAGTGTGGGACCTGCGCCGCGATTAAGCGGCCGTCGAAGAACGGGCCGCCAGGTCAAACTCCTCAATCGCCTGCTGTGTCAACGGGTGGTGGCTCATCCGTTTGATGACCTCAAAGGGGACAGCGAGGTGGTCCGCACCGGCGTTGAGGGCTGCCACTGCCTCGGCAGGCGATTTGATGCTCGCAGCAACGAGTTCAGTTGAGCTGTTCCCCAGCACCGCCGCCATCGCCTCTACCAGGGCAACTCCATCACCCAACAGCCTAGTGCTCCGATTCAAGTACGAAATCACGTAGCGCGCCCCCGCCTCACGCGCCAGGTAGGCCTGGGCAGGGCTAAACAGCGCCGTCACTGCACAAGGGATCTCCAGGGACAGACGGGCAACAGCCTGCAGACCGAACAACGTGCAGGGCACCTTGAGTACGATCTGGCTGGGGCTACGGCTGAACGCCGCCTGTGCCTCCCGGATCATCGAGTCGAGGTCCATGGACATCAACTGGTAGAACACACGACCGGGCACCATCTTGCACAATTGCCTGAGTGCGTTCAGGGAGACGTCCCCGGAGGCAGCAAGGAGCACAGGGTTGGTCGTAATCCCAGCGACAAACCCCCACGCCATTGCCTCCTTGACCTCGGAATGGATTCCGGAATCGAGAAAGATCGCCATCAGTCACCCCTGGCTATTGCTTCGAGTGGGCATCCATTTGACCAGCAGGTCACCCTAGCAGGTGCACGGGAAACGCAAAACGTGATGCGCCGCTGTCACGCAATGCGCATCACGTCTCGCCCGCTCCAGACGGGGCCGGAGCACCAAGGTGGAGATGCCGGGAATCGAACCCGGGTCCGAAGAATTCGAGCACGGACTTTTTTACAAGCATAGTCGGCCTATTTTTCTCTCGCCGGCGGCACCCGGACCAACGCGGTCGCTCGCCGGCCAGCCAATGGTGTCTTGGGCCCCGTTATCGGCGTCCGGGGGCTGCATGCCGGTTTTCATGACGCCCGATCGCTGAGTGACCGGCCAACACTCAGCGGGGACGTGGCCCCCCTCAGGAGGCCTGGCTCATACCTCGCTTATGCAGCGAGGGGAAGAGCCGCATAGTCGGTGTTGTTGGCACCTAATTGTTTTGCTCTGGATTAGCGAGGATAGAGCAACCTCGGCTTGCCGTCCGTGACCAGCCTTCCCCGTCGAAGCCTGTCATCCCCAAGCAGCCTTATTATACCAGATTCGGGGCCCCTGGGAATCCCGAGCAGCGCGGCGTCCAGGAGATCCCACACACATGCATGACGATCGGCCCGATTCCGGGCACGACCAACTTCTGCTACCGGCTATTGCGGCCGAGAGACGTCAGGTGGAACCTTGAAAGGCCGGCAACAGCACCTACAGACGCCGCCCAAACCAGCGCCGGTCCACGCCTACGCCTGCTCCCAATCCCTGACAGTGGCTCTCAACTCTGCCACGATTTCAGAGTCCGGGATATCCTCGATCGCTTCGTACTCGCGACCGTCCACCTCTATCCGCAATTCCCCTGCTGAGGTGCTCCTGAAATGGAGTGATCGACCGCTCATCTCGGGGCGGCCTGTCATTCGCACCTGGAGTAGTTCCTCCAGTTCGTCCACGAGCGATCTGGCCTCGGGTTCTGAAGCGGCACCTGCCTCTGGCGCAGAGGGACTCGACTTTTGCTGCGGAAACTCCACCGCCCCAAGCCCGCGCTCCTCAATCGCCCCATCAGGAGGCGTGGCCTCCAATCGAGCCAGGAACTCTTGCTGCTCAACTGTCAGTCCCGGTTCGCGCCCAGCTAGCTCAGCTTGACGGTGCATGGCCGGAAGCTTCCATGCTCCGTGGGGCCCGACAAACTCGCCCAACTCTTGAAATGCCAGCAATACGCGCCGGCCGACGGCGCCGTCCTCGATCTCGACAATGTTGGAGTAACGCTGCCCGCCGACCTCGATCAAGAGCTTCCCCATGGGTCCCATTCGGACCACGCGAAAAACCTCGAACGGCTTTCGCTCGGGGGAGGATTCGGCCGGTTCCGGCCTCTCCACTGCCGGCGTGCCAGCAGGCGGCGGATGAGTCTGCTCGAGGGCCTTGGGGCGACCGGATTGGGCTGACTGGGCACCACCAGCAGGCTCGCTCAACCAGCCCGCCAGCCGCCTTGTCCAGCCAGGGCCGGCCGGTTCTCGAGTCTTGCGACTCTGGCGGCGGAAGAAGCGAATAATGACATAGAGGCACCCCGCAATGCCGAGTAACAATCCGAATAGGATAAGGATTATCGTTCCCGAGTTGTCGATTAGCATGGCCTCCTCCACGAGAACTCGATCAGCCCGGCAGCCGACCACCGGGCACCGTTGAGTTCATTATAACAAGAGTCGGACTAGCCGTCTATCCGTTCGTCCACGCCGCGAACTCGGCGTCTTGATCGGGCCCGCGCCGCGGTCGCACCATCTCCATCACCTCGGACGCCGTCTCCTCGATGGACCGGTAGGTCACGTCGACCACAGGCCAAACCCCGTGCCGCAGGACTCGGCGGAACCACTCCATCTCTTCGTCAATGTGCTTCCTGGCTGCATACTGCATCGCCAGGCCCTTGGCCAGCCCAATGGCGCGCACTCTCCGGATCGAGCGCAGTCTCTCCCGGTCAATGGTGAGCGCCACCACACGCCGGGGGTCCAACCGAAACAGTTCCGGTGGCGGATCAATGCTAAGGACAATAGGGACGTTGGCCACCCGCCATCCACGATAGGCTAGAAACACACTCAGCGGTGTTTTCCCCGTGCGTGAAACACCCACCAGCACCAGGTCGGCGCTGTCCAACTGTTCGGGGTTCCGCCCATCATCGTGATTGACCGTATACTCGATTGCGTCTATGCGGGCAAAGTACTCGTCATCCAGTTGCCTAAAGAGGCCCGGCACGGCCCTGGGGGATATCTGCAGCGCCTCGGTGAGCCGGGTGAGCACCGGGCCAAGGAGATCAATGGTTATGATTCCCCGTTGGCGGCCGCCTTCCAGAATGGCCCGACGCAAGCTGGGACTAACCAGCGTATGGATGACAAGCCCTCTGGTCTTTTCCGCTTGCGCCATGGCCGCGTGCACACCGGCCTCGTCCTGCACCCCTCCTACGCGCTCGACGACGATGTTCGAGGCGTCGAACTGAAGCAGCGCCGCCTCGACCACGCGCCAGCCGGTCTTGCCGGTGGCGTCGGAGACTATGTAGATGTGAAGCGGGATATCAGGTTCCATCCATACCCCTTCATCTGGAGCAACCAGAACCCAGGGCCCGGAGACAGCGACCGTGACCTGACGACGGCGGGACTGTCTTCCGGTCCAGACAAGGTAGCCCCCTCGGACGGTGCCGCGATCTCAGCACGTGACACTAAACAACCTTCCGACTTGGTTGGTGAACCAAGTGTTGAACAGCCACAAGAATGCCAAACTGTTGATCAAGTACTCAGGGACAGGCCAGGATGCTCACCTCATCGACCGCAAGCGAGGTCACACCTCCGCTCCCATCGTTAAAGGCTCCGATCCTGAGCGTCACCGTCTGCCCACTGTAGCCGCTCAGGTCCAGCTCCTCGTAGAGCCAGGCACCCGCGTTCTCCCGCCGGCTGAACACCGTATGCCAGGCCCCATCCTCATCGCCCACCATGATGTAGTGGAAATCGCCATCGCCGGCCGCCAGCGGATAGCGCCAGAAGCTCAAGGTGACCCTGCCCCGTCCCGCGGGGATCGTAATCACCTGGTCGGCTGAGGAATAGCTGAACTGATTCTGGCCCGTGGGTGGAATGCCCACTCGCAGAGCCCGCTGGCCGGTCTGGACCGGATCCGACGTATAGTATGCGTCGGCCGGTGTGTCGTTGAGTGTCCATCCCTCATCGGTTTCAAAGCCACCGTTGATGATCTGCTGCGAGCAATCATCAGGTGCCGGCGTGGGTTCCGTTCGGCCAAACATCACGGCCGGAAGGTAAGAATGCCCTTGGATCCCTGTCACCACCACCGAGACGTCCAGTGTCGCGCTCTCCTGGTCAGCAAACCACGTCACACCTTCATGAACCAAGTCCCAGCTCAGACGATAGGTTCCAGGCGTCTCTGGCACGGCTAGCGGCAGTCCAGTCCACGCGATCTCGGCGCCAAACGGACTATCGGCCGGCAGAGCGCTCCGATCATCGCCTGATGACGGCAGTGCCACTGACTGCCCCGCCGCATCGTACCAATGATAGCCGAGCCTAACCGGGTTCGAGCCGCCAGCCGGCCACTCCAGCGTCCCGGCATTCTGAACCGCCACGGACACGACCAGAGTAGTGCCCGCCAGCATCCTTTCGGGGGCAGTGTGCTCTCCCCACGCGGCCGCATAAGCCGGATGGTGTGCGCCAAGTTGCGCCCAGGCTGCTGCCCGGATGGAGGGCAGATCCGAATAGAGAAAATCGCCGGGACAGGCCGTGGACCCATAATCACGGTGCCCCGTCAAGTTGAGTGAGTACTGATCGTAGAACTGGCTGGCTGCCAGCGGATGAAAGAGCCGGCGGGAGGCAGTCCAGGCGCTCAGGGCACTGATAGAGTCGAGCATCGCAGGTGAGGGCTCCACGCTGGTGCCCGTGTTGCCAAAAGCCCCGAGGCTGCCAATACCCAGGCTCCCGACATTGTAGCCATAGACATGCCCGCCGACCACGTCAAGCCCTCCGGATCGCCCCTCATAGATGTTGCCAAAACGATCCACCAGGTAATTGTATCCGATATCCCCCCACCCACGAACAATCGCATGGTAATAATATATGGCGCGCACAGTGACGGCCGGGTCAGGTTCATCATTCTCGGTCACGGTGTGGTGGATCACAACCTTCCGGACGGGAGAGTAATCCGGAGGCCAATCCATCTGGGACTCGTCAGCTCCCCAAGCAGTCCGAGGGATGATTGATGGGGCGGGAACACCGTCGGCCGACAGGCTACTCGCAGGCCGGGCTTTGGGCGCGGCCGTGTCCAGGGTTGGACCTTGGCTGGCATCGATGTAGATCAGGCTGATACTGTGCAGGACAGGACTGGCTTGAGGGTGAGCACTGGCGAATGTGATGCGGGCCTGCATCTGGCGTCCATCCTGCAACGCCAACAGGTTCTCGCCATAGATCCCTGGTTCGGACGGCAGCAGATCGGCCGGGCCATCGGTCGCGCCGCCATCCTGCGGATCGTACACCAGGGTCCATGAGGTCCAGTCGCCGGTCTCTGACCGAGCGCGAATCTCTACCGTCAGACTCGTTCCGGCCGGCGTATCTGCGTTCCACCGGGCCGCCAGATGCGTGAAGGGGAAATCAGCCGTGCCGGCCGGCGTGCTGAAACTACCGACGCTGCTCAAGCCGCTGGCCGAGGGTACCAACTCCAGCACCCCCTTGGCACCCGTGTGTAGATTGACCCGCGTCCCCGTGTCCCAATCGGCCGGGGTTGATGCCGACACGGTGAAAGTCCCGGCGCGAACGTCCGAGGACTGTACCGCGCACTGACTCTGGCCAAGCATCAGCAGCAATAGCCCAACAATCAGGGGGCGCCAGGATCTCATGACAGGCCACACTCAACCGGTACCAAAGCCTCGCCTTTCCCAGATAGCGTACAACCCTACAGAACCTGCTGTGGCCGCATTGAGAGACTCGACCCGGCCGCGCATGGGAAGGCTAATGAGCGCGTCGCAGGTTTCGCGAACCAGCCGGCGCAACCCCCGGCCTTCACTCCCCACGACCAAGCCAATCGCGCCAACCAGTTCAACCAGGTGAAACGGAGTTGCATCCGGCCCAGCGTCCAGCCCGTACAGCCAGACACCACTCTCCTGCAGCTCACGCATCGTCCGGTGGAGATTGGTCTCCTGGGCAATGAGCAAGTGCTCGGTCGCCCCGGAGGAGGAGCTGACAACGGCCGGTGTTACCCCGACTGCCCGCCGCTTTTGCAGAAACACACCGTGCACTCCCACTGCCTCGGCCGTGCGCAGCAAAGCGCCTACGTTTTGCGGGTCCTGCAGCAGATCCAGGATGAGTAGCAAGGGCGGCTCTCCGTGCGATCCCGCACTCGCCAGGATGGTATCCAACTGTGAGTAGGGGTAATCGCCGGTCTCCAAGGCAATCGCCTGATGATGGCGGTGCCCTACCAGTTGGTTGAGGTCTTGCCGGGAGACTCGCTCCACCTTGAGATCAGATGACTGGGCATGCCGGAGAATCTCAAGCACTCCGGTCCCCTCCCGGCTATCCCGCGCCAGAAACAGGCGTCGTGGCGTCCGTCGGCCGGCGCGCAGGGATTCCAGGATCGGATTGCGCCCATAGAGTATTTCCATTCGGGCCCCTCACGGCAATCGGATAGGGTCTCCTCTGGGCCGAGCCTCAATGGGCAAGTCGGCGGAAACTCGGCCGGCCAGGCCTACCGCTCAATGCGCCAGCCGGCGCCGTCCGGCCGGTCTTCGACTGCGACACCCAGCTTGCGCAGACCGTCACGGATGCGGTCTGCGCTGACCCAATCCTTGTCTTTGCGCGCCTTGGAGCGCAAATCCAGTAACAGTTCTATCAAGCCCGCTTCCCGTTCAGCGCTCGCCCCGCCGGTCGCTTCTTCTGTCAGGATGCCCAACACGTCGCCGGCCAGGTCGCTGTAGAGCTGATCGACGGCCTCCAGCGTCCCCCTGCTGGGTGATCCGGGGAGGCTGAGGTGCGAGTTGATGCCGTGGGTGGCGTCATGCAGCACGCCCAGAGCGGCCGGAGAGTTGAAATCGTCATTCATCTTTTCGATGAAGGAAGCTCTGTGCTCCTTCAGAAAGCTCGCGAACCCGGCATCAATCTCGCCCTCCTCAGCAGTGCGGAGTTGCTGCCGAATCCGGTTGGCAGTGCTGTTGATCCGCTCCCACCCCCGGCCGGTCGCCTGGATGGCCGTCTCCGAGAAATCGAGAGGGTTGCGGTAATGAGTTGAGAGAACAAGGGTACGAATGACTTGTGGCTTCCAACGCTTGAGCGCGTCCTGGATGGTGATCGAGTTGCCCAGACTCTTGCTCATTTTAACGCCATCTATTGTCAGCGAACCAGCAAGCAGCCAGTAATTGGCAAAGGGAACACCAGTGGCAGCTTCAGACTGGGCGATTTCGCACTCGTTGTGCGGGAACATGTTTTCCAGCCCGCCGCCATGGATGTCGAAAGGCTGTCCAAGGTACTTGGAGGCCATGGCCGAGCACTCGGCGTGCCAGCCGGGATAGCCGCGCCCCCATGGGCTGTCCCACTGCAGGATATGGTCCGGCTCGGCTTTTCTCCAAAGAGCGAAATCTGCGGCGTGTCGCTTCTCACCAAGGACCGCTACCCGCGCCCCCGATTCCATCTCATCCACCTGGCGTCCCGATAGTTTTCCATAGGCGGGCCACGAGGAGACATCAAAGTAGACCGAGCCATTGGCCTCGTACGCGTGCCCATCGTCGATGAGCGTCTGAGCCAGCGCGATCTGCTCCGGAACATGACCGCTCGCACGGGGAGAGATGTCCGGCCGAATAACACCCAGAGCATCCATATCTCTAAAGTAGTAGCGGGTAAACCGCTCTACCAGTTCCATCGGCTCGACCCGTTCCCGCCGAACCCCCTTGACAATCCGGTCTTCGCCGCTGTCCAGCAGGTGGCCCACATCGGTGATGTTCTGCACATACCGGACCGAGTACCCCAGGTAGCGCAGATACCGCACCACAATGTCCATCGAGACATAGAGCTTGGCATGACCAATGTGGGTATGATCGTACACCGTCGGCCCACAAACGTACAAACGAACATGCCCTTCTCGAATGGGTTTGAACTCCTCTTTTTTTCGTCCCAGGACATTGTAAACTCGAAGGGGCATAGCTGATTCCTATGGCATGATCTCAATTGCTAGCTGACGCGCACGCATCGGAGTCTCTCAGCATGCCGCATCAGTTAGCACTTGAGAGAAACAACTCTCCGTTTTGAATGGTGAATCAGGTGCACTCCGCGGCCATAAGAATGCCAAGTTGTTTTCGAGAAGCACGAAAGACCGACGCAGGGCGGATACGGGTTGATCAGTGTCGCTGGCCAGCAAGGCGGGCGAAAATCATCCGGCCGGCGGCGGTTTGAAGCACCTTGGTCACCACCGTCTCGACCGTCTCATCGATTTGGTCTGCCCCGTTTTCCACAACCACCATGGTCCCGTCATCCAGGTAGCCGACACCCTGCCCCCGTTCCTTGCCCTCTTGAATCACGCGGATGGCTAGCTCCTCGCCGGGTAGGTGCACGGCCCTCACTGCGTTTGCCAACTCGTTGATATTGAGGACCGTCACTCCCTGCAGCTCGGCCACTCTGTTGAGATTGTAATCGTTGGTGATCACCGGACATTTGAGTTGCTTGGCGAGCACAACCAGCTTGTCGTCCACGTCATGCACCCCTTCCACGTCCATATCGGTGATCTGGATCGGTACGAGCGAGTCCTTTTGCAGCCGATTGAGAAGCTCCAGCCCTCGGCGGCCGCGGTTTCGTCTCAGCCTCTCCGGGCTGTCGGCGACATGCTGCAGTTCGCTCAGTACAAAATGGGGAACGATCAGTGGGCCGCAGATAAAGCCAGTCCGGGTGATGTCTGCGATCCGGCCGTCAATAATCACGCTAGTATCCAGCAATACCCCATCTCCGCGCAACAGTCGATCGTCCCCGCTGGAGCGGACGAATAGAGCCCCTGCCCGCGGACGCAAATAGTTTCCGACGTCCGCCTGCCGGAAGGACATGATCGCCACCCCTGCATAGCCAAAGAACACGGCCCCAAACATGGGAAGGAACTGCCCAAACGGATCTGGCAAGAGTGACAGAGGGAAAGCCGCCAACGCTGCAATGATGAGCCCGATCACCAGGCCAATCATCACCGCAAAGAGCCGGTGGATCGGTATCTTTTTGACGGCACGCCGCAAACGACGAATAGGAACAACAGTCAGGTAGGGGGTGGAAACCAGCCCAATCAGGGCACCCACCAGGCCAAAGAGAACCTGGAAAGCCTGCCGCGAACCGTCAACCGCCCCGGCAATGGCCGCGCCTCCCCACCCCAGCAGGAAGGCAAAGACAACCATGCCCAGGATGCGAGAGATAAAGTTGGCACTCATCCAAATGACTCCTCAATAAATCCAAGACTATGCGCTGGAGAGCCGATCGAGCCTATTCAGCCGGCCTTGGGTCTGTCAGCGCTGGGGCAGTCGGGATCCGACGATGAAATCCGCGGCCAAGCAAAAAGAAGGAATACGCCCCAGGTGTGCACGCTCTTCCGACTCTAGCTAGTCGACGGCCATCTTAGCACAGCCAATCCGAAAAGTCAATGCCGCTCCCCGAGGGTGGAGAAAAACAAGCGAGGCACCGCCCCTGCCAACCTCTCCCGTCGCCGCAACCCCTTTTTCAACACCCTCCTCCCCGAGGATGTGGAAGAACAAGCGAGGCGCCATCCCCTCTGCACTTCCGTTGCTGCACACACTTGCGCCTGCGGGCAGTGCAGGTGAGGAAAGCTGACAGGGGTAGGGTTGGGGAAGTGTAAGTGGCGAAATGACTGACTCTACCCACTCATCCCAAGGCAAGACGCGCGGCAGAAGATCGGAAGTAGATTGCAGG
>WSZX01000259.1 GCA_013139935.1 Ardenticatenales bacterium | reverse complement strand
TTGGTCCCGGCCGTCGCGTTTGCCATCAAGCCTCTGCGGCGGATACCGGGGGTGCTTTTCGGGGGAGCCTCGATGGTGGTGTTTGGCGTGATCCTGAATCGCCTGAATGTCAGCATGATCGGGTTGTTCCCCTACACCGGCAATATCTACGTGCCCTCGTGGATGGAGATCGTGATCACCATCACCATTGTCAGCCTGGGTGTACTGGCATTCGGAGTTGCGGCGGAGCATCTGCCGGTGTTTTCGCGGGAAGAAGACCACGCGAGCGCGAGCGCCAGTTAGGCGTGGGCACCAGCTCGGCTATATCGACAGGAACTCGCACTTGAGGGAATAACCTCCCGTTTTGAATGTTGATTCACGGGAGAGCGGTCACAAAAGGATCAAGTTGTTTCTGAACAAGACCTTGTGGCTCCCGCCCGGCGGGAGCCACTGCTTTTTCTGCGGAAAGGTCAGCCGGTCTCTTGCGGGGACCAAGTCCTGTGGGCGCCTCGCGACGAACTGATAGCATGACAGTGGACAAGGCTGGGGGAGGGTAGGGGGGCCAAGGCGGGAGATCGCCACGGCCGAGGCCGCGATCGGTCAGGTGTTGATCGACCTGCTATCCTTTGGAATGGGGGCTGTGACAGGAGGTGCAGCTCGCATCACTCGCTGGTTGGTGACGGACTGCCGCCGATTCCCGTTCCATGACCGCGTCGGTGTGACACTCGCCACAGATCTCGGCCGGGGCGACAATCGCCATTGTTTCCGACGAGTGGCCGGGCTGATAGGGTCGGTGGCAGGCTTCGCAGGTCACCCCGGCCAGGGCATAGTGGCCGGACGATGGGTCGTAGCCGGTGGAGTGGCAGCCAAGACAGCCGCGGGGTTCCTCCGCAAGCTGCAGATTAACCAGGAACAAGGGATCCACCGAGGCAGAAGCGTGGGCCGTGTCTGACCAACTCTGGAGGTTGGCGGCGTGACAGGTCCCACAGCACTGGGGGCTGCAATATGGGTCAGCAAGAACTGCGCAGTAGCTGGTCTCCGCCCTTTCTTCTGCCGAGCTACGCGGCGCCAACAGCGTCAGGGAGATCGCCCCGACCGCGGCAAGGAGCGTCCATGTAAGGGCGAGCCAATGGCAGCGTGCTCTCATCTCGGCATCTCATCCTGGCGCAGTCTGTGGCACCGTCCGGGAAGTGAATCGAACACAAGTGGTGCATTCGGCCGGCAGCCGGTTTTCCACCCGCAATCGAGCCAACCAGCAGGGAATATCGGCCAGTCTACAGGCCGGGCAGCGAGAGCGGCGGCGGGGGCTGCACTCTTTAGCCTCCCAGCAGGTTTGCTGAACGGCGGCCGGCTCCTCGGTGGCGACCGTGTCAGAATAGGACTGTGTCTCCGACTCCCACCGCGCATCCAGTCGACGCAGCAGATACCCTAGGATCAGGGTTATCGCCAGCGGCACAGCCAGCCGCAGGAGAAACAGTCCGATGACAACCAGTGGTTCCAGCAGTTCGTTCATGACCGCCATGACAGTATGGGGCCGGCCGGTGCATTCGGCCGGCCTATCCTTCCCTACAAGTGAAGCCTATCACAGCTCGGCAATGGGGTCTATTGGGTGTTGTACCCATTTCGGCAGCGAGGTGGGCCGTGGGCGGTCGCTGGTCCAGAAGGGACCTGTTTTGGGTTAGAAAAAGCAGCGGATGACGGCAGCACTATGGCCAGGCCAGAGTGGCGAAGAGGCCAGGTTGGATCATTCTCGGTTTCGTGGTGTGCCTTGCCGAGAGTAGGCGTTCGAGGGTCCGGGTAGAGCGGGGGAATAGACGGAGTGGAGTTTGAGTCTCAGCCTATGCTTATCAGCCCTTTCTTGATGGCGTACTTGACCAGGGCCACCCGGCTATGGAGGTCAAGCTTTCGCATGATGTTCTCGCGATGCCGGTCGACTGTCTTGACGCTGATCGTCAGGGTTTTGGCGATCTCTCGATTCGTATGGCCCTCAGCGATATAGGTCAACACCTGGCGCTCACGCGGGGTCAGTTCGTTGCCGGCCGGGGACTGGATCTCTTGCGATCGCTGCAGGAAATCCTTGACCAGCAGTTTGGCCAGCGGAGGATAGAGGAAGACGTGGCCGCGGCTGACCGCGCGGATGGCTGAAACCAGATCGTCCGGAGCTGCGCGCTTGGGTACATAGCCCGAAGCCCCTGCATGCAGCATCTCAAAGAAGTATTGTTCATCTTCATGCATCGTTAGAGCAAGCACACAGCTGTCTGGATTGGCGGCTTTGATGCGGCGGGTGGCCTCGATTCCACTCAGACCAGGCATCACCACGTCCATGATCACCACATCCGGCGCCAGGTCGCGCACCGCCTCTATGGCTTCTTCCCCGCTGCCGACCTCTCCCACGATCTCCATATCGTCTTCGGCCATAAACAGCATACGCAAGCCGGCGCGCACTACCTCGTGATCATCGACCAACAACAGTCGTATTCGCGACACCTCTTGCCTCCTTGGGAACCACCGGCACGCTCACTCGAATCCGCGTGCCGCCGCCGGGCGTGGAGTCGATCTCACACTGCCCGCCGAGCAGCAGGGCCCTTTCTTGAATCCCCATCAACCCCCAACTGGCGAGTTCGCCCCGCTGGATCATCTCGGCCGGGTCGAAACCGCGCCCATCGTCAGAGATGGTCATCTGCACTCGCGCAGGTTCAAACGACAGCAGGACACTAGCCTCGGCCGCGCGGGCGTGTTTGGCGACGTTGGTCAGCGCTTCCTGGGCAATGCGGAAGAGGACGGTCTCGAATTCTGAGGGCAAGCGGAACGAATCGCCCTCGACCACCAGCCTGGTGCTGACGTCTGACCGCTCCGCGAACTCGCGAACGTACCAGTCAACCGCTGCCACCAGCCCCAGATCGTCCAATTGCGATGGTCTGAGGTCGGCGATAATGCGCCTGAGTTCACGGAGGGCCCCGGTGCAGAAGGACTGCAACTCGTGAAACTGCTCTGATGCAGCAGATGGGTCAGCCAACAGCATCGTCTCCATGCCGCGCAATCCCAGGGCGACGGCCGTCAACGACTGCCCAGTAGAGTCGTGCAGTTCACGGGCAATGCGTTGCCGCTCGGCTTCCTGTGCGCCAACCGCTTGATGGAGCAGCTCTGACAGCCTCTTTTCTCGTTCGTGTGCCTCCTCGGACAGACGTGCGTTCTCAATGGACATCCCCAATTGCTGCGCCGCGGCCGCCATCAGGGAGAACTCTTCGGTGGAAAGGCCCCGTCCGCCATTCGCCTTTACCTGACCCAGCACCAGGCTGCCAATCACCCGGTGCTGCTCTGTGATGGGGAGGCTGATCGTCAGCACTGGGCTGGAATATTCTCGGCACCTTTTTCTTTCGGCCATCTCCTCAGGAAAGAACTCGATGAGTGATCCATCACGGTGTCTGCACATGGCTTTCTGCCTGGCCACGCACTGTTCTCCCAGATCAAGGGCCGCCTGGTACTGTTGGCTGTCTGAGCCTGCAGCCACTGGGCTCTCAAAACCGGCCAAGGCCTGCATCTCCAGCGTGTTGGTATGCCGGCTGACGAGCAGGATCATGCCGGCGTCAGGGAAGCTCAAGCTCTGCACGATCTCTGTCAGGACGGTGAGAAGCCGATCCTGCAAGCTGATGGGTGCTGCCAGGACATTGGATAGGCCCAACAGCAGAGAGAGCTCATGCGTCGCCAGGCGGAGCTCTTCGTTCAGTTGTTCCATCCGCCGGCCGGAGCGGCGTTGGGCTTCCAGAGCGTTCGTCTGGGCTGCCAGCTTTTCCGCATTGGCCGCATCGAGCAGGCGTTGCCCTTCCACCTCAAAGGCGTTCAGGGCGCGGACCAGAAAGATAGCCATCATCGCCGCCATGGCGGCTCGGAATAGCTGGACCGGAACGCCAAACCACTGGAAAAAGAGAGTAGAGTTGAGGAATGTTGATGGAGCGAGCGGACTCGGGCGGACGAAGCTCTGGCCCACGACGCCGTAGAGAAGCAAGGCGGTGGTACACCAGACCAGGTCACGGCCGAATTCGGGCATACCGTGCTCGCGAAAAGTGCGCTGCTGGACCATCAGTGCCCACGCGCCGAGGAGCGCGGAGGGGATACCCAGGCAGTAGCGGGAGAGCACATCAGCCACCGCGATGATTTCCTGGGGCGCCGACTGGAGGACGATCACCGCGATCAGTGTGCTCGCCAGCCACAAGCCGCCCATTCCCAGGAGGGGCAGGTAGATCTCCCGGCGCGTTACCGGCTCCGGCTTTAGCAGGCGGATGCCAAATGCGGACAAGGCCAAAAAGGAGGTCGCCAGGATTGCCAGCCGGATCGTTTCCTCAGGCACGGTTGGGATGTGACCCTGGGTGAGCGCGGCGATCTTTTGGTACATCTCGAACCATTCATGGATACCGTGCACTATGCCGAACACTGCAAAGGCAGGAATGGCACGGGCGAATCTGAATCTCGACACCTGCCGGCCGGCCAACAGCAGCGCCAACCCCAGGGAGAAGAAGGCGAGTCCGTAGATGAAATAGACGCCAACCATCTGTTGAACCAAGAAAGCAGAGATGGGGTTCACCGGCCGTCTCTCAGAGCGCCTCGATAGACGAACCTGCGTGGCGGCGCCGGGGGCCAGGCGAGGATCGATGCAGGCGGTCCCAGAGCCGCCCGCCAACTGGTGGGTGCGTTCATATGTGTTGGACGTCTCGGGCGGCCCGGCGGGAAGGGGAGCCGCCCAGGTCAGGTTTGCTGCTCGCTTGCACAAAGGCCTCGAACAGCCTTTTCATGCGCGGATCATCCTCCAGCAGCCACTCGGGGTGCCACTGGACCGCCACTACCCACCCGTCACCATCGCGTTCCAGTCCCTCCACGAGCCCGTCGGGTGCGCGGGCGGTCACGCGCAACCCGGCGCCCACGTCGCGGATCCCCTGGTGGTGAAGGCTGTTGACCTCGAGTTCTGGGTTGCCCAGTATCCGTGCCAGGCGACTGTGCGGCTCTAACCGCACTGCATGTGAGAGTCTGTTGTACGGCTCACCCGGACGACTCCGGTGCCTGACGGAGGCCGGCACCTGGGTGGAGATATCCTGCCAGAGAGATCCACCGCAGGCGACATTGAGGGTCTGGATTCCGCGGCAGATGCCCAGCAGCGGCATATCGTCCGCCAGCGCCCACCCGGCCATGGTCAATTCGACCCAGTCTCTCCGGGGGTCGACTTTGCCCAGCGCGGGATGGGGTTGCTCGCCGTAGCGGGCCGGATCGAGGTCGGCGCCTCCGGCGAGCAGCAGGGCGTCGATCTGGCGGTAGAGCGCGCGGAGGGTGCTTTCACGGCCGGTGATGGGGACGAGGAGGGGGGCGGCGCCGGACGCCTCCAAGGCCTCCAGGTAGCTCTGCGGCACGGCCGACAACGCGCTGCCCAAAGCTCTCTCGGACGTGAGGGCGCCGCACGGAATGCCGATAAGTGGCTGCATGCCGCTTAACTCCTGGCGAGACCAGGCATCGAGAGGGGAGCGCTACTCGCCGGTCATTACGAACATTGGCTTCATGCCAAAGCTCTTATAGTGGGGGCGCAGCCGTTCGCGGTTATAGTGCTTTTCCACGTTGACGACCTTGGCGGAGCCAGTGACAACGTCAATCGGCATGTCATCATATCGGCCGTTCTTGAGAACGACGAGCCGGCCGTGAATCCCCTTGAGAATCAAATCGAGAGCGAGGTTACCATAAGCCATCGGCACAATCGAATCGATGGCATCGGGGTCGCCTCCGCGCACCAGGTAGCCCAGCTTTTGGATTATGGTGTTGATCGGTCTGCCATTGTTGTAGGCTGGCGAGAGTTCCTTGAGCTTGGCGGACACGAGATCACCGATGCCACCCAACTTGGCGTGTCCGTATGAGTCCTTGGCGGCGTCCTTTAGAACCATCTCACCCCCTCTGAACATCGCCCCCTCTGATACCAGCACCACTGAGTACTTGCTCGGGTTCTTGCAGCGATCGCTGACCAGTAGCTCGGTCAGTTTCTCGATGTCAAACTTGTGCTCTGGTATTACGCAGCGATTCGCGGCGCCGGCCATCGTCGGCAGCATGGCGGTAAAGCCGGCATAGCGGCCAAAGACCTCCAGCACCAGTATCCTCTCGTGGGAACCGGCCGATGTGCGCAGGCTGTTGGTCATCATGATCGTTCGGGTGATGCAGGTGCTGAACCCAATGCAATAGTCGGTGCCCGGGACGTCGTTGTCCATCGTCTTGGGCATGGCGACCACTTTGACCCCCTTGGTGTACAAATGCACGGCATAGCTGAGCGTGTCGTCGCCGCCGATCGGGACGAGATAGTCCACTCCCAGGTAGTCGAGATTCTTGAGCACTTCCGGGGTCAGGTCGTTCGTTTCCGCGTTGTATTTGTCCTGCAGGTGGGGCGGCACGCCTGCCTTGGCGATGTGACTGGGCCGGGTGCGGGAAGTATGGAGAAAGGTGCCCCCAGTTCTACCTGACTTGTTCACGATCTCTTCGGTCAGCGTGACACAGTGGTCGCTGTTATCCGCCTGTTTGTCACGGATGATTCCGATTGCGCCGGCCCATCCACGGCGAATTCCCAGGACCTGGTAGCCTTCCCTCGTGGCCCGAATGGTGATCGCCCTGATGGCAGGATTGAGTCCCGGCACATCTCCGCCTCCCGTCAGGATGGCGATGACCCCCTTCTTTCTCTTGAGATTAGCCACGATAGCACCTCCTCTGCAGTTGCCGCGGTGCCCCACCTGCCCTGCGCATGGGTTCCGTTGGTCACAGGGGCGCCCAGGGGCAGGGTGGGGGAATCAGCATGCTCCAATCATATCAAAAGCGGGCGCAAATGCCTATGGTCCCAGCAGAATTGGCTCGCAGTCAGGGTCAGGGCTGCGAGCGGCGGGAACGGCTGCGGCCGCCGGCCGCAGCCGTTCCTGGCACGCCGCGCTCAGCCTCCCGTCTCGATCCATCCCACACGGATGGCATACCTGACGAGCTCGATGCGCGAGTGGAGTTCCAGCCGTTTCATCATGTTCTCGATGTGACGGTCGATCGTGCGGACGCTGAGCCCCAGTTGATCGGCTGCTTTCTGGCTGGTCAACCCATCGGCTATCAGGCGGAGAACCTGGAGCTGCCGCGGAGTGAGTTCTCGGGAGACGCCCTCGGGCTTGGTCCCGTCGGTTCGGGTGCGGTACCCCTCGACCAAAGCGTCAACCAGGCCGGGATAGATATAGCTATTTCCGGCGTGAACGGACCGGACAGCACTGACCAGTTCCTCGGCCGCCGCGCGCTTGGGAAGGTAGCCATCCACGCCGGCATCCAACATCTCTAGCAGATATTCCTTACTGGCGTGGATGGTTACCACGAGGATGCGAACCCGTGGGAGCTGGCGTTTGAGAGCGCGAGCAGTCTCGGCCGCTCCCAGACCATGCATGGAGATGTCCAGCAGCGCGACATCCGGCCGGTGCGACTCTAGCAGCGCCAGCGCCTTGTCGCCGGAATCCGCTTCCGCCACGATCTCCATGTCCGGCTGGGCGCCAAGCAGCATCTGAAAGCCGGCTCTGACCATCTCGTGGTCCTCGATCAGCATGACTCGGATCTTTTCGCTCATATCACCACTTCCTCATCTAGCGCGTCCTGGGAAAAGCTGACCGGAATGGATACGTGGAGGGTCGTTCCCGTCTCCGGTGCGGATTCGATCCTGAACTTACCTCCGGCCAAGGCTACCCGTTCCTGAATGCCCACCAATCCCCATCCCGGCAATGCAGGCGTCGCCTGAAGGGCTGCGAACGCGTCAAAGCCCACTCCGTCATCCTCGATCTTCAGCTGGCAGGTCTCCTCGTCGCACTGCAGTCGCACGGCCGTTCGCTTTGCCCGCGCATGATTCGCAACGTTGTTAAGTCCCTCTTGAGCGATCCGGAAGAGTATAGTTTCCACGGGTCCAGGCAGGCGGCGATCAATGCAGTCGGCCGTGACATCGATCGTCGTTTCCATCCGGTCCGCCATTGCCTCGGCATACCAGCGCACGGCAGGAACCAGTCCCATGTCATCCAGCACGGACGGTCGCAGATCCAGGATCAGGCGGCGCAGCTCGTCGATGGCATGGCTGCTCATGGACGCCAGACGTGCCAGTTGCTCCCGCGCCTGTACTGGGCTTGTGACCATCAGTCGCTCAGTCCCCGCCAGCCCGGTCGAGAGCCCGGTGAGGACCTGGAGTGTGTCATCGTGCAGCTCGCGCGCCAAGCGAGCTCGCTCCTCTTCCTGGGCGGCGATGGTGCGGCGAAACAGTTCGCCACGGAGCGCGTCCCGGCGGGCGATTGCTTCCCGGGCCTGTTGCTCTGCGGCCGCCAGTCGCCGCCGGCGGTCTACCTCAAACGCGCGCAACCCTCGGATGAT
>WSZX01000116.1 GCA_013139935.1 Ardenticatenales bacterium | reverse complement strand
TCCAAGAGCGCCGGCATCGCTCGCAGAGCAACGTCAACGCTCTTGTAATGCCGCAGACGCCCCAGAAAGGCAACCAAAGGGGTGTCGCTTTTCGCGCCCGGCCGGTGCCAGGTGCAATCCACCCCGTTGTGGACTATGGAGATCTGCTCGGCCGGAATGCCAAGCTTCACCAGCGCGCGTCGGGAGCTCTCGGATACGGTCACAAAAGGGACATGCCGGTATACCAACGGCATTCCGACTCTTTCCATCAAGTTCGCTAGATGGGCCAGATGCGAGGGCAACTCGCGGAAAAAGACCTCGCTGTGAACGTGATGCACCAGCGCGATCTTGGGGATCCGACTATACAGAGGAGTGAAGAAGGGAATGCCGTTGGCCCCATCCAGGATCACATCGAACTGTCCTCGAAACCGGGTGAGATAGCAGAGGGCACCGTGTGGGTAGACGGAATAGAATCCCCCGCGCCGAATGATCTCGATACCCTCAATGCTTCCGTTGCTGGACTGGTCCTCATGACGGCCGCAGAACCACGTGACCCGATGTCCACCCTGCACCCAGCGGCGCGCGATCTGGAAGCAATAGGCCTCGGCGCCGCCCGCCCAAGGGTGGGTGGGATCCCGCCAGTTAAGAAGGAGAATGTTCATCAGGGGGAGCGTTCGGGAGGGGAGACCAAGAGTCTGCAGATTCCGGCGCCGGCCGCGGTCACAAGGGTCAACAGAGCAAAGACGGCGACCGCCAGGAGGATGGCGTCCCCGGCCGGCACGCCCACCAATCCCAGCACGACCATGTAGGAGACCTCGCGCACGCCAAAACCACCCAAAGAGATGGGCAGCACTGCCGTCAGGGTAATGAGCGGCACGCTGATCAGCAGTTGCCCGGTGGTGACGGGCAGGTCCAGTGCGCCGGCGACCAAACGGTTTATGGCCACGGCGCACAGTTGGATGGTCAGCGCCCACCCAAGCGCTTGAAGCAGTTGGGCGGGATGTCCGCGGTATGCACGCAGACACGCATGCCAACTGTGCAGCCGGTCCGGCAGCCGGCGCATCAGGGCAGATAGGGGGGGAGCCAACAGGAATGCGGTTCCCCCGGCAGCCAGTACCAGCGCACCGGCGGCCAGCAAGGGAAGTTGAGGCGCGGCAGATCCACCAGGATACCATAGGTGCAGCAGTGAAGCCGCCGCGGCCGTGAGCACGATTGCCCAGAGACTGCAGAGGCGGGCCATGAGCACTGAGCTGACCGCAATGTCTCCACGGCCGCTTGCATTGCGAAAGGCAGCAGCTCGCACCACGTCGCCGCCCATCCCTCCGGGCAGGAGACTGTTCCACAGGTGCCCAAGCACATATTGCGCCAGCGTTTGGCGAAAAGCTATGCGATCTGCTGGCGGGATCAGGATGTACCACATCCAAGCGCTCAGGCAGACTGCCAGGGTCGCGACACCCGCCGCAAGCGCCAGTTGGATCGGATGCGCCAGGTGCAATTGGAGCGCCGATAGCTCCTCATGCGCCCGCCGAACAAGGAAAATGGCCAGAATCACGGTCACGGCGCCCCGGATCCACCAGGAGAGGCGGCCGTCCAGGAACCGCCTGGCGCGGAGGGCCGGGTCAGTTGGAGAGATCGCGGACCGCTGCATCGCTTTTCCAGACAACCGGCTCAAGCCTACACCAGGTCACTGTCGCCCATTGCCAGGGACCATTGTCCGGCCTGGCCGCAGAGTTCGGCCTGCTGAGCGGATGGCAGGTGTTGGGTATAGAGAATCACCTGGTAAAGGCGATCGCCGAGATAAGACCGGGATCGAGCCAGGCGGTGCAGCCGCTCTGGTGAGACAAACCCAGCCTGCGACAGGATTGAGTGGTGCGGATGCCCGGGCGGTGCCCAGGCCGTGATGACGAGACTGTTCTCCCGGCGAGCCTGCTCGGTCGCCATCGCCAACAAGCCCCAGACAACATCGAGCTGACCGGGTGCAGCGAGCAGCTCGGCAATCTGGCTCGATCCTCCGCTCTGGCGCAAGACCAGGAACCCGGCCAGAGCTTGGCCCCGCTCTGCCGCCAGGATTCGAAAGCGCCCGCCGCGATCGTATAGATAGCGCCAGGTCAGGTATCGGGCATCTTTGCGCAGGCCCAGCGCAACCGATTCTTGGAGTTGCGACCACAGCGCGTCGAAGCGCTCATCAAACCGCGCCACCTCCACCAGTCGAAAGCCGGTTCCCGTGCGTGACGGGTGCAGATGGGGCCACAACGCCGCCGGCCCGCTTGCCAGGCAGACCAGGAAGAGGAGAACACGGCGGAGCCGGGCTAAACGGCGGATCGTGTCCGGACGTTGATCAATTTGGCGTTGCACATTCCACAAGGCGACCAGGTCTCCGGGGACCGACTTGAGTGCCGCCGCGAGCGCACCGGCCGGCCGCAGGACCTTGACCATCTCGGGCACAAACCCAACCGACCGGAATCCATTCCGCCGGTTGGCGGCAAGCGATAGGAGGCCCGGAAAGCCATAGACAAGCTGAGCGCCGGCGCGCACTGTGTCCGGTACCGCCCGCCGGAGCAGAGCGGAGAATACGCCGCAACGCCGATTGGCAGGCAGGACGGCCGCATCCACCACCTGCGCGCCACGCACAATGCGGCCTTCCATGACCATTTCCAACGGCACGATTCCATAGTGTCCGATGATCCGACCCTCGATCTCTGCAACGGCGCTCGAAAAGCGAAACGGGGCCGGTGGGTTCTGGTACTTCCACTGCCAGCGGTTCAGGTCTCCCCAGTCTCCATAGACATCGTTGAGCAGGTTGACGATCGCCTGCGCGTCAACGGGCTCGGCCCCGCGCAGGCGCATAGCAGGCCGTCGGGGCGCTCGAGTCTTTCCCTCTCTCAACTCGCTCTCCTGACCCACTGATGATCCCCAAGATGGCGGATGACATCCCGCTGAGTTGCGATCCAGAGAGGCATCATCTGGAGCCGGTCCAGAATACACCGGAATTCTGGCACCGGACAGTAATAAGGATAGCCAGTCGGATTCGCCTCCGCGACCAGGTGGAGGACAATGATGAGCCAGTTCCGCTGTGCAACTGCCCGCTCTAGCCAACCGGTCACTCCATCGAGCGACAAGCCGGGACCCAGGGAGATCGCGCGCAGCGCAAACGGGTCCGAGTGCGCCGAGTTGAGTCCCA
>WSZX01000222.1 GCA_013139935.1 Ardenticatenales bacterium | reverse complement strand
AATGACCTCCTAAGGCCCGCCTCCTGGCGAGGATGTCTTTGCTGGAGTGAGCTCTAGCGGGGGGAGAAGCGTCACCGGGACGAGCACTCCGGTGGGTATCGGTGTGGCCGTGCCGGTTGGGGTCTGGGTCATCGTCGGGATGGGCGAGGGAGTTGGCGTCGCGGTCGGGGTGGGCGTGTCGGTGGGGATGGGAGTCAAGGTGGGGAGAGGCGTCACCGTCGGAGTCGGGGTTGGGTTATCTACATGAACGTGCACCCTCCCCTGATACTGGACCTCGTCGCCCTCCGATCCAAGTGGACCGTAAACGATTATCCGCAAGGTATAGTCCCCGTCCCGCACCTGACTGGTGTCCCAACGGGCCACCTCACCGGCCTCAACTGGCGTGGACACCCGTTCCCGTACCAACCCCCAGCCCTGAGGGTCTGGCCCGACCCCATATTCCACTCGGTATCCAATCATGTTGGGGGCAGTAACCTGACCATAGAGGATCAACTCGCCGCTGATGATCTGTTCCTCCCGGGGAGCGGTCAGACGAACGCGCGGCCGTGGTGTGTCGACCGTGCAGGCCAGGGGCGGGGGTTGCCGCAGGCGGGGAAACGGATCGCCGGAGAGATCCTCTAGCACAATGCCCCGCTCGGCCGCCCACTGCCGGCCGGAGGCGGTCTCCTCCACCCAATGCCGACCCCCCTCGTCCTCAATAACAACAAACTGTTGCTCCTCAACCGCCTCCTGACAGTACTCGTTGGCCCGGAACCCAGTCCACAGATCAATGTTTATGCGCCGGTAGAGATCGTGTTCCGGTCCCAGCGGAGGCTGGTCGCGGGCAAACAACTCCATCTCGCGGCGTGAGGGCGGGCAGTCCGGGGATGGTACCGTGCCGGAATCCGCGCAAATCTCCATTGACACAATGTCAGGCGGCCGCGGCAACCCAATCAGCGGCTGGTCTGCCAGCGCCCGGTCCACAAAGGCGCGCCAGATTGGCGCAGCGACTTCATATCCCGACGCGCCACGCGCCATTGGCGCGTAATCAGTTCTCCCGGCCCACACTGCGACGGCCAAATGAGGTGTGTGACCAATAGTCCAGCCGTCGCGCACATCATCCTCACTCGTGCCCGATGTACCCGTCTTGACCGCCACCCGCCGGTCGGTGAACTCTAGATAGTTGCCCGGCCCAAAAGCTGGGAGGCGAGACACATTGTCGGCCAAGATATCGGTGATGAGAAATGCATGCTCCACACGAATGACCTGCTCGGGCTCTGGTTCGTGCTGGTAGATCGCATTTCCCTCCAGATCCTCAATCCGGGAAATGGCAACCGGAGCATACCGGCTTCCGTTATTGGCCAGCGTGGCATACAGGCTCACCATTTCCAGGAGCGTCAGCTCACCACCACCCAGCGTCAGCGCCAAGCCATAGTCACTGGGCTTGCCGACCGTGTCACAGCCGGTGTCTTGCAGGGAATGAATCCCGACCTCGTTCGCTCGCTGCACAAAGTGGCACACACCAATGTATTCGAGCGCCTTGACGGCCGGGAGATTGTACGAGTTGGCCAATGCCTCGCGCAACCGCGTGGGGCCGTGAAAGCGGCCGTCATAGTTCCTCGGAGTGTAGACCTGACCCCACTCATCCTCAAAAGTGACGGGCACATCCCAGATGAGCGTGCTGGGCGTCCACCCCTGTTCAAAAGCAACAACAAAGGTCAGCGGTTTGATCGAACTGCCAGGCTGACGGCCGACCAATGTCATATTCACTTGGCCGCTGATCTCCTCAGAGTCGAAATCCGCACTCCCAACCATCGCCAGTATCCGGCCCGTCCCGGGCTGCAGCGCCGCCAAGGCAGCGTTATTGGCTCCCCAGTTGGCCAGGTGGGGTCCGAATTCAGCCACTACTGCTTCAGCCGCGGCTTGCAGGGCGGGATCCAGCGTGGTGTACACCCGGATTCCCTGACGATACGCGCTCTGGGGGCCGAGCAGTGCCTCTAGTTCTCGACGGGCGTGATTGACAAAGTGAGGGTGATGCATATCCACATGGGGAGGAACGAGCAGGTTGATTCGCTCGCCCATCTCGGCGGCAGCCTGCTGCGCCTCGTCCCGGGTGATGGCGCCCGCCTCGATCATGAGCGCCAGAACCTGCCCCTGCCGGCCGAGAGCCAGGTCGGGCGCAGTGTAGGGGTCCCAGGCGGCCGGCGCCTGTGGTAATCCAGCCAGCAAAGACGCTTCTGCCAGGCTCAGGCTGGCCGCCGATTGCTGGAAATAGGTCTGCGCCGCCGCTTCAACCCCATAGGCCAGGTTTCCGTAATATATCTCATTGAGATATATTTCCAGGATCTCCTCTTTGCTGTAGCGGCGGGTGATTTCCGCTGCCAAGATGATCTCGCGGACCTTGCGCAGAGCGGTTTCCTGGGTTCGCTCCTCCGGCTCAAGCAGCAGTGCGCGGGCCAACTGCTGAGTAATGGTGCTGGCCCCGCTCACCACATCCTGTTCCCGCAGATTCTGAACAACGGCGCGGGCAATGCCCACCGGATCAAAACCGGGGTGCTGGTAGAAATGCCGATCTTCGGTTGCGATCGTCGCTTCGATCAGCCGCTTGGAGATCCGGTTCAGGGGCACGCGTTGGCGCCGGCCAGCGTCCGATGGGATTAGTTCATACAGGACCTGTCCCGCCGCATCCATGATGTAACTGGTCTCAAAATCCGCAGCCCGACCGGCCAGTTCGCTGGGAGGTGGAAGCTCGCTCGCGACGACAATGTACCCTGTGGACGCGATCGCCAGGCCGAGGAAGAACAAGCCAGTAACGGCGATACCCGCATAGAGCCCGAGTTGTAGAAGCGGCGGCAGCCGACTGCGCGGAGAAGCACCCCGCGGTGCTGCCGGTGGCCGCGCCATCTGACCAGGTCGGCTCGATGGCGCGGTGCCCTGCGCCGGTTGGAGCCCGGCATACTCGACTCTGCTGCCTGCACTAGTCTGTCCTGGAATGCCACCGCGCTGCACCAGGGTCACGTCAGGGTCCTGCACCGGCGGTCGATGGGGGACGGTGTACCCTTTGTCCGGCAGGGAAATCGGCTGTAGCGGAGGAGCGGGAGCGGATTCGACCGGGGGGAGAATCGTAGGCGTCCGCTCCAGATCTTCTCTGTTCCCGGACCGACCGGGCCTCGTCGGCCTGTCCTCTGATCGTCTCTCGCCGTTGTCCATGCTGTCCCCTAGACGATGCCGACCTGGGCTGAGTTCCACGAACGGGTAGCAGGATCGGCCCTCATTGTCATCTTGGCGATTATACTCCTGGCCTACACCCGGTCAATCAAGGAACTGAGGGTGTAGCAATACATACGACGCGCCGCCCCCTCTGCAGTTGCGCTGCTGCAGAAAGAAAGCTAGCAGGGGTGTGTGCACACACCCCCCAATCCCTTGGCATGGTCGCGGAAACAGCTTGTGTCCGAACTTTTATCCAAAGCCCAGAGGAAATCGTGAAGCTGTCAAACAACAGAAAAGACGCGGTTCCCTCTGCGGAGGGGAAGATGTAGGAGAGGGAATCGACGCGGTTGACTGACCGGGAGAACCATCATATCATCCCGAAGGCTAGGCGATGCGACGCTGCAGGCCGGCCGGGATGACAGTCCCACGGGCGCTTTTAGCGGAGAGCGAATCCTCCGACACCGGGAAACACCTCATCAACACGGCCAGTAGCATCCTGCATGACATGAGCGCAAACTTGATCAGGATGATGTTGGAGGACGCTGGCAAGTAGACGATTGACCTGGAGACCAATGCGCCGCCTGCGGGCATCAGCCTGACCCATGAGGATGAGGACCCTGCCGCCTGCCACAGTGGTCAACAGGAGAACCACCACCAGGGTCGACCGCGACGAGTTTCATTCAGTTTTCATTCAGTTCAGATAGGCTTTGCCCGATGTGTACCAGCATCCCATTATCCAACGAACCCGAGGAATTCTGACCCATGCAACCCTGGAAAACAGTATCCCGCAAGACCATTCTGAATCACAGCCGGTACCTGGTGGTGGAGAGCCACGCCGTCCAACTGCCCGATGGCAGGGTGATTCCTGACTGGCCGTGGGTAATCACACCTGACTTTGTCAACGTCGTCGCGGTCACTGAAGACGACCAGTTCCTGCTGTTCCGCCAGACAAAGTACGGCATTGAAGGCACTTCGTTGGCACCGGTGGGCGGCTACATAGAACCAGGAGAGGATCCTCTGGCGGCGGCGCAACGCGAGCTATTGGAGGAGACAGGCTATCAGGCATCTGACTGGATCAGCCTGGGAGAGTATCAGTAGGAGGCAATCGTGGCATTGCCAGAGCGCACCTGTTCCTCGTCCTCGGCGCCCAAGAGAAGGTGGAGCCCAATTCCGATGATCTCGAAGAGCAGCAGTTGCTCTCCCTCGACCGCCCCAGAGTTGAGGAAGCCCTGGCGGCCGGCGAGTTCAAATGCCTGCCATGGGCGACCGCGGTAGCGTTGGCCCTACTGGCATATTCCGGGCATTGAACCGGCCGGCGCTACCATCGCCGGCGCAATGGTGCTTTTCCTGCCCGGCCCCGACCGGGAACCTTTTGGCCGTCTCTTCCGTCCCATATACACGGACAGGGCGCCGGCCGGCGGTCAGAACCAGTTCCGCGTTGCGATTGGTTTTCCCCTCGAGACTGCTGGCCGGTTGCCCCTGTAACAGTACAGAGCGCTTGCAGCACTCAAGCCGATAGCGCGGACGATCAGAATTGACCGCAAATCATATGCGGATGCCTGATCTGCCAGTCCTCTTCAGCATGTTGGTGGCCGCTTTCGGACCACAACCCACATCTTGGCCGGCAACTCTGAGCCAGGGTCCAACCTCCGAGCCCACATCCGCACCCACCCGGATCCCTACCGACGTTCCGTATCGGAAGGCGCAGCGGTTCCGACGGTCATCCAACAGAGTCCGGCTCCCGGCGCAGAGCTGGCATGTTGAGGACAAGAGCGGATATCCGATCATCCCTTGCGAGTTGCTGGCTATGCACGGCTGCCAGCATTCAACGGGGCCGGCACCGGTTACGGTCCCTGAGCCCACGTCACCATCGACTGGATCAAGCTCGAGAAGCACAGTTCGCGGTGTTGGCGAAGCCCTGATACATCAGGACGGTTGCCAGAACCAGCTACTCGAGCGGCAAGGCAATAGCGAACACACTGCCTTTCCCCCGCTGGCTACGAACCGATATCGTTCCCCCGTGGGCCTCTGCAATCGACTTTGCTATGGCTAATCCCAGCCCGCTCCCGGCCGTCTCCCGATCCTCATCAACGCGGTAGAATCTGTCAAAGACGTACGGCAGTGCGCTCTCCGGGATGCCGCGGCCAGTGTCCGTGACAACCAGATAGAGGGTCCTGTCCGCCTCCTGCAACCCAACGCGGACCCGGCCACCAGGGGGAGTGTACTTGAGCGCATTCCCCACCAGGTTCTCCACAGCACGGCGGAGTTGATCGGCGACCCCGACCACTTTCGGTATCTTCCCTCGCTGGATCAAGAAGAGTTCGATGTCGTTCCTCGCGGCCAGCCCCTGAAGACCAGCCACCACTGCCTGCGCAATGGCTGCCAGGTCACACCGATCAGGAGCCAAGCTCAACCCGGCCTCGATCCTGGCCAAGTCCAGTAGATCATCGATCATCCGCTTCATGTTCTTGGCCGCTTCGGTCGTCAGATCAACAAACTCTTGCTGCCGCTCACTCAGCGGGCCCACCTCTGACAGCAGTTCAGTGAAACCGATGATCGAAGCCAGCGGCGAACGCAAATCGTGGGAGACAGTGGTGACGAATTCCGATTTGGCCTTGTCCAGTTCCTTGAGATAGGTAATGTCCTGCATCACGATTACGGATCCGACGCCGACGATGGGTGCAGTGCTGGTGAGAAAGGTGCTCTCCGCCAGGGCGATCTCTTCCGTAACCACACGGCCTTGAGCGACCAGCTCGCCGAGCCGGGGAACACCAGTGACATCCTCCAACCTCGGTTCGCCGACCGGGCCGGCAGAGATGGAAAACAGCTCGCGGGCGGCCGGATTGCACGATAGGGTCTCACCGGAATGATTGACAATCAGGATCGGGTTGGGGCTCCCATCCAGCACAGCGCGCAACGTCGCCCGATCCCGTGTGATCTGGTCAAACAATCGCGAGCCATCCACCGCTGCCCCAATCGGCGTCCCCATCGCCCGCAGCAAGGCCACGTCCTGTTCATCAAACGGGGCCGCCCGTTTGTTCACCAACCCGATCACCCCAATGACCCGGTCCTTGATTGTCAGCGGCATGACCAGCAACGAGTGTGTTTCAGAGCCGGCTGCCTGGTCAATCTCGGGCACATACAACGCATGACTGCTGGGGTCGTTGGTAAAGTAACTGGTGCCATCCTTGGCGCAGCTCCCGATCAACCCTCTCCCAAAGGGTACACGGCGGACAGTCACACGCCCGGCATCCAGATTGGAGCAGAGGGCAAAGTGCAGGTGCGTTTGAGCCTGGTCAGCCAGAAAAAGCGTAGCGGCCGCCACGTTGAGCGTCTTGTGGATAAGGCTCATGGCGCGATGGAGCAGGATGTCAAGGTCTAGCGTTGCCACCGCCTCTGATACCTCACGGATGGCGGCCAGTTCTGCCAATCGCTTCTGGAGCGAATCATTGGTTGCGTGATAAAGCCGTGCGTTCTCTATCGCAATCGCAGCATAGTCAGCCAAGGCCTGGAGGTTCGCCAGGTCCGATTTCTGGAAGGCACGCTGTGAGTCCCGATTGGCCACCGAGACGACACCCAGGCAGCGATCCTGGATCAACAGCGGGACGTACATCACCGCCTTGACCAGATAACCGGTCTTGAACTTGATTCCCTCTTCCAGATCGGCTGCCCGGATCGGCTGGCGTGTACGGACCGCCTCGCCGGCCAGAGCATCCTGCACCTTCACCTGCGTCAACCGAGGCAGCGGGTTGTCAGTCTGATCTATCCCCGTTTCGGCCACCATAACCAGACTCTCGCGGGTCCCCTCCAGCAGCCAGACAGTCGCCTCCTCTGCCTGGCACGACTGGATGGCTGCCTCGATGACGCGGGCAAGAATCCGGTCCAAGTCTAGCGAGGCAGTGATGGTGCGGCCAACACCGGCCAGGGTGGCAACCTGGCCAGCCTGCCGCCGGAGTTCCATACTCGTCCGGCGCAAATCGACCGCCAGTTGCCGCCTGTCACGTTGCAGGCGGGGCGCATGTAGTGCCCGTTCGAGAGCATTGGCGACCTCATCCAGATCAATCGGTTTGGAGAGATAGTCACGCACTCCCAACCGAAACGCTTCCACCGCTACCTGCTCTGACCCGTAAGCAGTCATCAGGATGATAGGCACTTGGTTCTTCACTTTGGCCAGTTGGCGCACCACATCAAGGCCGTCCATGTCCGGGAGATTCAGGTCTAACAGAATAGCATCTGGCTTTTCGGCAGAAACGAGTTCCAAAGCTCGCTGTCCGGTGCTGGCCACGAGAGACTGATACCCCAGAGAAGGCAGCGCACTGTCCGTCAAGAACGCACTCATGTACTTGCTGTCGTCGATTACGAGTATTCGCTCGCCGCCCATGCGTGTCCGTGCTCGGGGCTATTAGGGTACAACTTGCCACATCGACCGATGTTCATCGGGCAAGATGCAGGGAGATCCTCTCTGCGGACCTTGGCTGGCATTATAGCACAGTGGAGCCCTTCTTGACAATGAAACGGGCAGAGTCTATACTGGCAGCACACTGAACTGCCAACAAGGAAGGGAGCGGAGATGTTCGCCGATTTCGACGATGCGGCCGCCTACATTCGAGACAACAACATCTGCATGATTGACCTCAAGTTCGCAGATCTATGGGGACGCTGGCGACACGTCACCTTGCCTGCCACTCAGTTCTCCCCTCGATTAATGAGAGATGGCCTCGGATTCGACGGATCCAGCGTGGGACTAAAGAGTGTAAAGGCCGGGGATATGGTGACGGTGCCCGATCTATCCACCGGCTTTCTGGACCCGTTCTGGGAAGTGCCGACGCTGAGCTTCATTGGATACACATTAGAGGCCGATACCAAGAGAGTCTTTTTCCGCGACCCGCGCAACATCGCACGCCGCGCCGAAGAGCACCTGCGAGAGACCGGCATCGCCGACGAGAGCCGCTGGGGGCCAGAATTCGAATTCTATGTCTTTGACACGGTGGCATTCGAGAACGAAATCAACCGCTCCGGCTACCGGGTAGAGAGCGCCGAAGCGGATTGGTTGAGCAACGAGGGCGGCCATGGACACTATATTCCGCTTCATGGCGGATACCACGCCATCCCTCCCAGGGATGCACTGTACCAGTTGCGCACGCGGATGACCACCATTCTGGAAGCCATGGCGGTACCGGTCAAGTACCACCACCACGAGGTCGGGGGGCCAGGCCAATGTGAGATCGAGACCCCGATGATGCGGGGAGCAGTTGCCACGGGGGACATGATCATGAAGGTCAAATACGCGACCAAGATGGTGGCGCACGCGGCCGGCAAAACAACCAGCTTCATGCCCAAGCCACTCTTTGGCGAAGCGGGGAACGGAATGCACTTTCACCAGCAGCTATTCAAGGAGGGAAAGAACCTGTTCTACGATCCGAATGGCTATGGAAACCTCAGCCAAGACGGGCTCTACTACATCGGGGGGCTGCTGTCGCACAGCCCAGCTATTCTGGCCTTCACCAATCCGTCCACGAACTCCTACCGGCGTTTGGTACCGGGATATGAAGCGCCGGCGAACGCCTTTTTCAGCCTGGGAAACCGCAGCGCGGCCGTGCGTATCCCAAAGTACGCCGACCAACCAGAGACGGCTCGCTTCGAGTTCCGCCCGCCTGATGCGACCGGAAACGGGTACCTCATGATCGCAGCGCAACTCATGGCCGGGATTGACGGCATCCGCAACAAGATCGACCCTACCGAGCACGGATTCGGCCCCATTGACGAAAACATATTTGGCTGGACGCCGGAGCAACTCCGACGCATCAAACCGCTGCCATCGTCCCTCAAGGAGGCTCTCGATGCATTGGCGGAGGATGATGCATTCCTGCGAGTTGGGGACGTGTTCGACGACGAGTTGATCGCAGACTGGATTGATCACAAGATGAATGAAGAGTATTATGCGGTGCGAAACCGGCCGCACCCGTACGAGATGAAACTGTACTTTGGCGTGTGATGGGCTGTCAATAGCGCTGGGTGCTTATGGACGGGCTGACCCAGTTTCTGTACACGATCGTTCCCTGGCTGCTCGGGCTGTCTGGGTTTGCCACTGTGGTGGCATTGCTCACCACTATCAAGCATGCCCTGGACATGCGCAGGGCCTCATTCTTTATCCTTCGGCAGCGCTCCCGGCGCAAGTTCCGGAACAGCCTGGCGATGACCGCGCTATTCACCATGCTGACGGCCGGGATACTTTTCAGTCCGCAGGCCCGGCCCGAGACGGCCGACGATACTGTACGCCCAGCTGCGACCGACTCGATTGCACCCACGCCGGTACGGGCAGTCAATTCCGCCTCCATCCCGCGTGTTACCATGCCCCCCACTGTGACGCCGACTGCTGCACAATCCCAGGGACCATCTCCAACCGCGCCTTTTATCCCCACCAGCACTCCCACCTATTCTCCCACCCCTACCCCTAGTTCCACCGCTACTCCATCCGTCACCCCGACACCCACCACTACCCCCACCCCCTCTCCCACTGTCCCGGTACTGGAGGCCATCCTCACGCCAGTAACCCCATTCGCCACACTGGCAGCACCGGCGGAACTGAGTGAGCTAACGGTGAGCGCCGGCATCCAGGTTAGCGGAGCCCCCATCAATCCAGGCACCGAGTTCGAAGAGGGAAGAAGGGCACTCTATGTTGCGTTCGACTATGATCGAATGGTGAATGGCCTCCTCTGGCGGCACATCTGGTTCCGAGAGGGCGCCCTCATTGGCGGCGAAACGCGAATCTGGGAGTGGGGTCGCCGCGGCCGCACCTACTTTTTGCTGCGTCCAACAGGTGGATTCCCGGCCGGACAGTATGAGGTGCGGCTCCTTCTGGAGGACGAGGTAGTACAGACGGCCCGCTTTACCGTGATCAATCAGTAGACAAGCGGATGAAGGGCGACTGGATGCCGAGCCAGCGGCACCGTAGCCCCGCCCTACGGTTGGTGATAGCGGGTTTCCGCCTCAGCCATGACTCTATCGATGGCAGTGGCGATTCGATTCCCAGCCGCTCGCACGTCCTCTCGGCGCGCCACGGTTAGCGGTTCGCCGAAGACAATACAAATCCGGCTGTAGGGGAAGGGGATGGAGTAGCGATCCCAACGGGGCAACCGGAACCGGGATGAGGTGTGGACTCCAATTGGGAGAACAGCTGCTCCAGAGCGGCCCGCCAGAAACGAGACCCCCGGCTTTAGAACACGAGAAGGACCATCCGGGCCATCCGGGTTAATGTAGATGTTCAGTCCGCTCTCGAGTCCCCGTACCAATTGCAGAAGGCGACGGGCCGCCACCAGCGACTCTTCCTGCATGCTGACAGCGAAAGCCTTTGAGCCCAGCAGATCCGCCCAGCCCGCCAAAGATTCCCCGCGCCAGTCATCGGGCACAATGACCAACATGTTCGATACGTTGCCACCATAGCGACAGAGGATGAAACCGCTTATCATCATCGTCACGCCGTGCCAGGATGCCCAGATGACAGGCTGGCCGGCTGCCTCTAGCGCGTCCAGGTTTTCCCTTCCGTGAACCTGGTAGCGAGCAGTGCGGTGGACAGCTTGCGAAGCCAGATAGAGAATCCGTGCACCAAGCCAGCTCCGCAGGGTCATTACCGATTGGTCAGCCCCCAGCCCGCGCGGGCCACGCCCACGCCCACGTAGCTGAGAACAACGGTCAGAGAGATCAACTGCGGCGAGAAACTAATAGAGAGCAACGTACCCAGACCCAGCACGACTGTGGTTGTTTTTTTTCGGCGCAACACCGAATTGAACGAGTGAAAGCGAACCCGGCTGATCATCAACAGCGCCAAAGTGAGCGGCAGCAGCACCGTGGTCCACACGGGGAACAGGCTGGCACTGTAATGCAAGTCAGATAGTCCAGCCAGCGCCAGGATAGCCCCGGCGACGGTAATGGGAAGCCCCAAAGTATACTCATCCTTGCCAGTCTTGACCGGCTGCAGATTGAACCGCGCCAACCGGAAAACTCCGGCAACGGGAACAGGCAGAACAGCCACCAGGCTTGCCAGGCTCGAGAGTTGGTTCAGGCGCAGGAGTTGGTATGCAAAGAGGGCCGCCGCCACCCCAAAACAGACCATATCAGCGAGGGAATCGAGCTCCAACCCAAACCGTGAGCTGGTCTGGGTAGCACGCGCAATCTTTCCGTCCACGGTGTCGGCCAACACCCCGACGAGGATCAGAGTACCCGCCCACAGCAGACGTCCCTCGAGTACAAGGACCATGGATACCATGCCGGCGACGAGGGTACCAATCGTGAACACAGATGCAATCACGGGATAGTTCTTATTCATTCAATCTTTTCTTCCTCGAACGGTGACCACCGCGCCAACACTGAGCTGCCGCCACGAACCCGATCACCGATCTGAACTTGCAGTTGTGCGTCAAGCGGCAGAAAGAGGTCAACGCGAGAGCTGAAACGGATGAGGCCGAACCGCTCACCCTGCTCCAGGTATTCTCCCACAGTCGCATAGTTGACGCAACGCCGCGCCAACGTGCCAGCTATCTGCTTTACGAGCATCCTCCGCGGACCAGCCTGCAGCCCCAACAGGATATGCTCGTTGACCTCAGATGCTTCGGAGCGGAAGGCCTGGAGGAATTTGCCGGGGATATGGCGCACCAGTTTGACCTTTCCCGCGACTGGAGAGCGATTCACGTGCACATCCCAGATAGACATAAAAATGCCGATGCGCACGGCCGGGCCCAGGATGAAAATGGGGTCATCGACGATGTCGATGGCAACCACCTTGCCATCGGCCGGGGAGACGATGAGATCCGCCGCGCGGCCAGTCGGGATGGAGCGCTCTGGATCCCGGAAGAAAAAGAGCACCAATCCCCACAAGGGCAGTAGCAGCAGCACCGCGTTTCCAAACGGCCGGGGTAGCTTCTTTCGCACCCAGAGTGCCCCTGCAAGGACGGCGGTGCAGATCAGAATCGTGCCCTCGCTTCCTCGAGCGAATGATGTCGGCACGGGGTCCTCCTATCAGGGGCTTGGCGTAGCCGTTGGGTCGGGCGGGACCGTGGGCTCGGGAGTGGGAATCCCCTCCGTCCCAGGTCCATAGTTGTATACGGCCTGCCAGGGCAGGTAGTGGCTGAGAAACGTGTCTTCTCTGATCAAGGATCCATCTGCAGCGCGCAACACCCGCTCAACCCGCACGTTTGCCCCGTCGGCCGCCCAATCCACTTGTTTTATCTCGCCGAGCGCCAGTTCGGGGTCTTCTTCGTAGAGGTCAGGCGGGTGCGGCACAACATCGGATATCTCTGTGCTGCCCTTTTCGACCACCCGGCCGTCACTGGTGGAATAGAACTTGAAGGTCAGACGTTGAGCCGCCTCGTTGGTGTAGGTTTCAATGAGCAGATGGTGAGGCGTGTCGTTCTCAAACAGGAAATCAACGTCCGGGTAGAATACAGTGGCATCCATGCCCGGACCTTCGCCATGCTCATAGTAGCTCACCCGATAGCCATGTGGATGGCGTTCAAGGACGGGAAACCCAGCGTAGAAGGCGGCCTGAAAGGCCGTCGTGCTCACCTGACAGACGCCCCCACCCACTCCCTTGATGGTCCGGCCTCCGAAAATAATCAGTCCCTCCTCAAACCCAGTCTGCTCGCTCACATCCCCAAGATATTCGTTGAAGCTAAAGACCTCCCTGGGAGGAATCACTATTCCATGAAAGCGAGACGCGGCGATCCCGACGTTGTGCACGCGGACGGCTGATGAACCGGTGAACAGCGTTGTCCCCTGGGCGACCAACTCGGTAATCCCCAATCCTTCAGCAGTGGCATCCTCGCTAATGACCGGCTTGACCCATTCTATGACCAGAGGGATATCGCGGTTGTCGGAGGTAGCCTGAACCAGTATCTGCTGCACAGTGGAAGGTACATTCAACTTCCGGGAGGGGGTGCTGTTCTCCAATACTCTCAATTCCCCGGTCTCATGGTCGAAAACAAAGCGGGCGTCGGCTGGCTCGGTCTCCAGGACAGGGACCAGCGGCTCCAGCCAAGCAGCGAGCGCGACCTCATCAAGCCGGATGGAGTAGCGAGGAGGACTGGCGGTCTGGTCCAGTTCTAGAACAAGCAAATCCACCAACTCTGCGCGGGTGAGTGTGCGGGGTTCAGGGTCACTCTCGAGAGCGCTCTCTGCCAAAAAGACGGTGATCGGCCGGCCGGTGAGCCGCTCTGCTTCTTCAAGCACATCGGCAACGGCCTCATCGCTGATATCGGGTCGAGTCTCGTCAATGGGCAGGTCGATCTCTGCCCCCGCGAAGGCATCCAATAGAGTAGCCACCTGATCATAAACGGCACCCAAGTTCATCTGCCGGCTGATCTGACTGGGAGTGGCGATCAGTCTGTCTTCCGCAAAGACGATGCCCGCATCCAGAACCGGCCGGTAGATCTCCAGAGCGATTGCTTCCAGAAAGCGGATGCCCGCATCATCGTCCAAGACAACGATAGGTGATAGCGTCCGGCCGTGTGAATAGGCATCAGCCTGGGCCGCCAAGTTGTCCCAGAGCGTATCAGCCCGGCCGATCTGGTAGGCTGATGCGACCGTGGCTTTGACATCCAGAGTGACCCCTAGTTGGGCGGGAGTGGCAACCCAGCTCTGGCCCGTTCCCGGATCCCGGAAAGTAAACGCCGGCTCGTCAGGGTATGGGAAAGCATCTGCCACAGCATACCCGGCCTCCTCCCGCTCCATCCCGCCCAGGTCCACCGCCCACACCACAACGCCAGGATAGATGCGATCCCGATGGATTCTCTCAAAGTAGACAACGCCCAGGACGGCCGCTCCCAGAATCACCGCCACGGCCATGGAGGGGAAAATAGAGAACCCAATCAGGTTCTTTATTAGGGATATGATCCGATATGAACCGTTGTCCTGTTCTCCGCTCATCGAAGCCATTGCCTGCTGAACTCCTATGCATGCACTTGTTAAGGAATAACTCTCCGTTTTCAGTGGTGATTCACGGATAGAGCGGTCACAGAACCGCCAAGTTGTTTCTGAACAAGTACATGTGAGACGGAGCCAACGCGGCTAGAGTTCCTTGCGTCTCGGCAGCGGAGACCCAACGAAACCGCAACCGGTGTGAATTATCGCGCAGGCCCAAGCACCCGTCAAGGGTGCATTGCGAGTGTCGATGAACGGACAAGACGTCGTTTCCACGCAGTTCCGCGCCGCACGAGGGAAACTAGCCAAGGTGCAGAGGGCCAGGTCACCTGCACCTCCACTTTCTCCGCTGACAGATGCGGGATTGCACCTTGGTCGGCACGCAGGTCGGGTCCGAACCTCAGCGCGCCAACATCATGATGCGGTCGAATTCATCCAGGTACTGCGCGGCAACCTCCCAATCATGAATGACAACCACGTTCTCGTCGTTGCTGCGATCAGCGCTGCCGGTAAAGTTGAAAGAGCCCAGGATAACCGTGCTCCCGTCAACCACAAGGATCTTGTGGTGCATCATAGCCGGGTTGCCGTCCCGCCACACGCTCAATCCGGCATCCCGGAGGAGGTCAAACTGGCTATGCTCCGAGGAGACACCTCGCGCCTCAAAGACCCCCTCAACTAACACCCCGGCCGATGATCGTTCAAGAAGGGCCGCGGCCAGCTCGCCGTCAGTGAAGGAAAACGCCAAAAAGCGAATGCTCTGCCTGGCACCAGACACAATCTCGACGATCCGTTCCATCACTGCGTCCTCTGGAGCAAAATAGGTTTCCAGCCGCATCCCGCCAACAGTCACCCGGCGGTGGGGAGTACTGGCTGGCGAGGTGGGGCCGAAGCTGTGGTCCAAGAACATCTCCTCGAATTCATCACGATAGTTTCGCGCTATGTCTTCCGAGACGAAGCGAACAGCGTTGTTGTTGTTCAGATAGGTGCCGTTCTCGGTAAAGTTCCAGGATCCGGTCCAGGTGATGAACTGATCAACTATCACGAACTTGTTGTGCATGATGGCAGAGCGGTCATCTTCCACTACCGGGATGCCGGCCTTGATCAATTCCTGTGGCGGGTCCGCGTCTGCATTGTCGCTGTCGATCACCATTCGCACTTGCACGCCGCGCTCATACACGCGGACGAGCGCATCTGACACGCTCTGCAGATCAAGATCAAAGGCGGCGATATCGACCAGGAATTCGGCCCGATCAATATCAGCCGCCAGGATCTCATCCAGTCCGCCGGACCACGCCGCCTCATCCTGGGGGTTGGTGAAGTAGAGTTCGCACCAATCAGCGTGATTGTCCAAAACTCCGGTGATCACTGCAGCAGACGGGCTAGCGACGATGGCACTCAGCCCTTCCCTCTCGAACAACCCATAGTCCTCACCGGTGACGGCCCGGATCACGCAGAGCAGAATGGCAGCGACGATGGAAACCGACGCCAGCGCGGCCGATACGATGGTCCTTCTCCTAG
>WSZX01000343.1 GCA_013139935.1 Ardenticatenales bacterium | reverse complement strand
AGAGGGAACGGAGATGGGCGGGATAAAACGGAATGACCATGGCGCCATCCGGGTTTATGGCGATTGCCTTATAAGGCATTGGCCCTAACTATACTCAAAAAGCAGAGTTCTGGTAGTCTCGGGCATTGATTGAAGACCCTTGGACGCTTTAGTTCGGCCAGGTAGTAGGAATCACCGACCGCGACCCTGAACGGGGAATCGGACGACTAGTCTTCCGCGCCTCGATGCGCGGTAGCATCCTCATCCACCCAATCCTTTTTCTACCCACGTCATCCCCTTGCGGCCGGGGACCTTCCTGGCCGGCCCTGGCCTGTAGAAGGGACACGATTTGGGACCGTAGCAAAAGGTTTCGTACCGGTAGCGCTTGTTTCTTAGGTTGCCAATGATCGACGATGATCGTCACCGGCATCCGGCGGCCCCGTCTGATTTTTTTTCATGGATGCATCCCTTGATCTTTGCTTGTCCAAAGCGGCGGTGGCTCAGGCAGCTTCCTCCTCTCGAGTTGTCGGTTCAGTGGAGCACCTGTCGAGCGTGGTCAGAAGAGCCATCCAGGATTGCCATGACCTGCTCTATGGTGACAGACTGTTTTCCCCACGCGAGATGCAGGGTGCGCTTGGCTTTGAAAGATGGTAGCGAACGAGACACCTTGATTCACCACGCTCTATCATACCCCGTTTTGTGACCAACAACCGTCATATAACGCGATACAATGGGCTGGAGGTAGTGGCCGGCGAATGGCCAATGCGGCCGGAACGGCCGGAAAAGTTTGACAAGAGAGCCTCTTCGGGCCAGAAGACCGGCCGTCAGTGCGGGATTGCCATAGGAAAAGCGGGAGAGGGATATGCCGGCACCGGTAGCCGAGTTGGGGCGCTAGAGGGGCAGACGTACCGTGAAGGTGCTGCCCTCCCCAATGCCGGGGCTGGCGACGCTGACCTGGCCGTCATGGGCTTCGACGATCGCCTTGACGATGGCGAGTCCCAACCCGCTGCCGCCCCGTTCTCGGCTCCGGCTGCTGTCAGTGCGATAGAAGCGATCAAAGACAAAGGCCAGGTGTTCATGCTCAATGCCCTCCCCTGAATCCTGTACGCAAATGCACAGGTACACCTGGCGCTGCTCCATCGTCACCGTGATGCTTCCTCCCGGCGGTGTGTGACGCAGCGCATTGGCGAAGAGGTTGTGGACCACCTGGCGGATGCGCGCGGCGTCGATCTCCAGAGCGGGGAGCGCGCCGAGCAATTCCACCCGGAGAGTGATCCCGTTGGCCTCGGCCTCGGGCCGGAACAGATCGGCCGTCTCCTTGACCAGGGTGGCCGGATCGGTGGCCTGCTTGTAGAGGGATACCCGGTGCGCCTCGGCCTGGGCGAGTTCGTGCAGGTCGTTGACCAGCCTCGTCAGGTGGCAGGTCTGGTCAAAGAGGCGGGCGATCTCTTCCTTATTGAGCGGGTAGACATCGTCCAGGATCGCCTGCAAGTTGCCCTGTAATAGATGCAGCGGGCCGCGCAATTCGTGGGCCACGTCGGCCAGCAAATTGCGGCGCAGCGTTTCGGCCTGCTCCAACTGTTCGGCCATCTGGTTAAAGGCGGTGGCAACGGCTTTGAGTTCCCGACTCCCGCGCACGGGTACCCGGTAGCTCAGGTCCTGGGCCTCGATCGCCCCCGCGGCCGCCTCCAGCTCTCCCAGCGGCGCCGTCAAACCGCGGCTGAACCAGATGCCCAACGACAGGCTGATGATAGAACTGACCACCAGAAAGGTAGAGAGGGCGGTCCGTATCTCGCGACGGGCGATCTCTCGAAGCTGCTGCCACGTGTCGGCCGGCAGGGATTGCAGGGCCTCGTGTAATTCGTGGCCGAGCTTGATCTCCGGCCGGGGAACGAGGAGAGAGGCGATCATCGACGAGAGGCTCATGATGAGGATCGCGGCGATAAAGACGAGGCTAAAGCGCACCCAGAGCCGGTTCATCCATCCTCTCCCGTAAAGCAATAGCCGACGCCATAGATAGTTTGAATGTAGGTGGGTTCTCTGGGATTCGGCTCCAGTTTATGGCGCAGGTTGCGGATGTGGCTGTCCAGCGTGCGGTCGATCCCTTCGTAATCGGCTCCCAAGGCTCGGCTGATCAGTTGGCGCCGGGTAAAGACATAGCCGGCCTGCTTTATCAGGACGTGCAGCAGGTTGAATTCAGTGGGGGTGAGGGTGACGGGGGCATCATTCACCAACACCTCGCGCCGGCCGACGTCCATCTCGATGCCGCCGGCCCGCAGGATCTCGGGCCGGGCGCTGCCGGCCCCGAGGTTTCGAAGGCGAGCCCGCACGCGGGCCACGACCTCGCGGGGGTTGTACGGCTTGGTGACATAGTCGTCCGCGCCCATCTCCAAACCCACGATCTTGTCGGTGTCGTCCACGCGGGCGGTGAGCATGATGATGGGGATGTGAGCCAGGGCTGGGTCGCCGCGTACCAGGCGGGTGATGTCCCAGCCGTCGCGATCCGGCAACATAAGGTCGAGCAGCATCAGGTCTGGTTTTTCCCGGCGGAGCATGTGGACGGCCGTCTCACCGTCATAGGCCATCAAGACCTGGTATCCGGCCTGCTCCAGATAGGCGCGCATCAAGCGCACGACCTCTCTATCGTCATCGACGACCAGGATCTTGTGTTTCAACATGCTCATTATCGAATTCTCGCGGCTCTCGTAAGTGATAGTATACCGTACTGGGCGCGGACTGTCCTTTCCGCGATCCTGCTTGTCGGCTGTTGCGATCTCAGGGCATTGCGCAGTGACCCTGCCCGGGCAGGGCGTCCCGGCTGGCAGCAGAGATACCCTTCATGCTATTCATGGCGCAGCGCCTCGATGTGCTGCAGGCCGGCCGCTCGCCAAGCACTTGTTAAGGAATAACTGCCCGTTTTCAATGGTGATTCACGGGTAGAGCGGTCGCAAAACCACCAAGTTGTCTTTGAACAAGTACCAAGCGGGACCGAGCAGCGTCCCGGCCGGCGTTGGCGATTCTATTCATACTACTCATAGCGCAGCGCTTCGATCGGCTGCAGACCGGCCGCACGCCAGGCGGGATAGATCCCGAAGATGAGGCCGATGGCGGCCGCAAAGCCGGAGGAGAGCAGGACTGTCCCGCCGTCCATCACCGTGGGCACGCCCAGCATGTTGCCCGCGACCGAGGAAATCAGCCAGCCCAGCGATATGCCCAGAAGACCTCCTACCAGGCTCAATACCACCGACTCGATCAGGAACTGGGCCAGGATGTCGCGCTTGAGCGCCCCGATCGCTTTGCGGATGCCGATCTCCCGGGTGCGTTCGGTCACACTGACCAGCATGATGTTCATGATGCCGATGCCGCCCACCACCAGGGAGATGCCGGCGATGGAGCCGAGAAAGGCGGTCATGGTCGCCGTGATGGTGTCAAAGACATCGAGCAGTTCCGCCTGGCTGAGGATGGTAAAGTCGTCGTCGGCCGCATAGATGATGTCGTGCTGGTCGCGCAGGACCTCGGTGATCTGTTCTTGCGCGGCCTCTGCTAGTTCCTCGCTGGCGGCCTGCACATTGATCCCGCTGACCGCTCTCTCCCCGCTCCGGGTGCGATCGGGATAGAGGCGCTTCTGGGCCGTCGAAAGCGGCAGATAGATATTGTCGTCGGTATTGCCCATGGCGCTGCCGGATTCCTCCAGGACGCCGATCACCTCGTAACTGACCCCGTTGATCTTGATCGATTTGCTGATGGGGTATTCCTCGGGGAAGAGATCGGAGGCCGCTCCCGCCCCCAGCACCACCACCCGCGCGCTGGTATCGAGGTCGTTCTGGTTCAGGCCGTCGCCGCTCTGGAACTCGGTCATGTTGTTGACCTCAAAGTAGTTGGCGGTGACGCCCAATACCGTGGTGTTCACCGAGGCGCCGCTGTAGATCACCTCCTGCCCCCCCTGCACGCTGGCAGCCACCTGGCTGATGGCGGGGGCCCTGAGCGGATCGGAGAGCGCCTCCACGTCGGCCGTGCTCAAGGGCGGGTAGCCGCCGCTGTTCTCCCTGTCCGGCATGACGCTGATCAGGTTGGTGCCGATGGACGATATCTCTCCGGTGATCGATTCGTTCACGCCGTTGCCCAGGGAGAGCAGGGCGATCACGGCTGCCACGCCGATGATCACGCCCAGCATGGTCAAGGCCGCCCGCAACTTGTTCGCCATTAGGCTGTCCAGTGCTGTCAGGAAACTCTCATTCAGGTTCATGATGCGTGCTCCATCGTTCGCTTGTGGCCATTCTGCTTGTCGCTCTCGATCAGGCCGTCCCGCAAGAGCACCGTCCGTTTGGCGTACTCGGCCACCTCGGGGTCGTGGGTGACAAAGATGACCGTGATGTCCTGAGCGTTCAACTCTTTAAAGATCTCCAGGATCTCCTCGCCCGAACTGGTATCCAGGTTCCCGGTCGGCTCGTCGGCAAGGATGATGCTGGGCTGGGTGACCAGGGCGCGGGCGATAGCCGCCCGCTGCTGCTGCCCGCCGGAGAGTTCGTCCGGCCGGTGGTCCATCCGGTCGCCCAGGCCGACGGCTTGAAGCGCCTCCTGAGCCCGTCGGATCCGTTCGCGCCGGCCGACGCCGGCGTACATCAGCGGCAGGGCGACCTGCTTGACGGCGGTGGTTCTCGAAAGCAGGTTGTACTGCTGAAAGACAAAGCCGACCCGCTTGTTCCGTATCCGCGCCAGATCGTCATCGCTCATCTGGCTCACATCCACATCGTCCAGGGAGTAGCTGCCCCCGGTGGGGGTGTCCAGGCAGCCGATGATGTTCATCAGCGTGCTCTTGCCGGACCCTGAGGGACCCATGATGGCGAGGAACTCGCCTTCCTCGATCCTCAGATCGACGCCCCGCAAAGCGTGGACCGCCTGCGTGCCCATCTCGTATGTCTTGGTGATATTTCGCATCTCGATCATGGTTCAGTTCCCGCCTCCAAAGGGCATTCCGTGGCCCCCATCGGACTGCCCTCCGCCACTACCCGGGCCAAAGCGCAGCTCCGGGATGACGTTGCCCACCATCACCTGATCGCCATCCTGCAAGCTGCTGGTGATCTGGGTGTGTTGCCCATCGCGCAAGCCGATGGTGACATCCACCTCTTCGATGACCTGATTACCGGCCGCGTCGAGGGTCACCCGGTTTACGTTATAGGTCCCCGCCTGCCGATCCACGTTGATAGCAACGTTCGGCAGGAGCAGGACATCTTTCTGTTTGGCGATCATCAGATCAGCGTTGGCGGTCATCCCCACCAGGATCGGCAGTTCTGTCTCGCCCAGACTGACGTAGACGCGGTAGGAGATGATGGCGCTGTTGTCGCTCGTATCCCGCGGCGCGATAGAGACGACCTGGCCCGCGATCTCTACGTCAGGCCAGCTTTCCAACGTGATGACGGCCGGCTGCCCGACGGCAATCTCGCCGATATCCACTTCATCGACATCAAGCACGACTTCCAGGCTATTCGAATCGACCATCTCGACCAGGATGCCGTTGGCCTGTTCGCCCTGGCTAACGTGAACGGCAGTGATTACCCCATCAAAGGGGGCACGCAGGGTTGCCTTGGCGAGGTTGTTCTCTGCCCGCTGTAGGCTAATGCGGGCCTGCTCCACCCCGATCTCGGCGATAGCGATCTGCGATACCGATGGACCCTGCTGAAGCCTGTCCAGGTTGGCGACAGCCTGCGCCAGGCTAGCATCGGCCGCCAGGACCTGGGCTTCCGATGGGCCCAACAGGAGCAGGTCGAGCTGGGCCTGGGATGCGTCCTGTCGCGCCACGCTCATCGCCAGCGATGCCTGGGCGGATGCGATCGCATTGGGGTCCCTGTTGAGCAACTGGTCCAGGGTCTCCTGGGCCGCCGCCAGGGCCGCGTTGGCCTGAACGGCCGACGCCCGCGCTGCCAACTCCATATCGTCCAGGCGGCTCTGGCTGATAAAGCCGGTAGGCTCCATGACCAGGACGGTGCTGTGTTGTTCGGCGGCCTGCGTCGCGGCCCTTTGCGCCTGCTCCAACTCTAGTTCGGCCGCATAGACCTCTTCCTGGCTGGCGCCCGCCAAAAGCGCGTTCAGTTGCGCCATAGCGGAAGCGACGTCAGCCTGGGCGCCGCGCCGGTCGGCCTCGGCCGCCACTATCTCTTCCCGGCTGGGACCCGCCAGCAGGTCATCCCGGCTGGCCTGCGCGCTGGCTACAGATGCTTCGGCCGCTGCCAGGTCCGCAGCCGCCGGGGGGGCGAGCAGCGTCGCCATGTTGCTTTCCTGGATGGTCAACGCCTGCCGCGCTGATTCCACCGCCCGCTCCAGTGCGGCCGTCTCCAGGGCCAGCAGTTGCTCGCCGGCCTGGACAGTGTCGCCCACCTCGAAATCAAGTTCAGCCACGGTTCCAGAGAGCGCCAGTGCCAGGCTGGCCTCCCGCCGGGCAAGCACATCGCCGCTGGCGGTGGCACTGGCGGAAAGGTCGCCGATAAAGGCGCTCACGATCTCTCCTGTCCCATCTGTCTCGGCAAGGGCCGAAGAACCGTTCTGCAATTGGTTGAGTCCAAAGAACGTCGCCG
>WSZX01000109.1 GCA_013139935.1 Ardenticatenales bacterium | reverse complement strand
CTCGGCGTTCTGGAGGTGGATTTTTGGCAGTTGTGGCGCTTGTGGCCCGTGCTGCTCATCCTGGGCGGTCTCGACATCATCCTGGGCCGGCGTTCATTCGTGGGGAACCTTGTTGTCGTGACCCTCACAGTAGCCATCATGGCGGGTACGGTCATCTTGCTCGCGGCGGCTCCCGATTATCTGGCCCCCTCTGCCTCCGGGGGCGTCGAGAGCATCGATGAACCGTTGGATGGGATCGAACGAGCCGATCTGGATATCGACTTTATCGCGGGCAAGCTGGATATCGGCCGACAGCGTGACTCGTCAGCGCTGATCACGGGGCAATTGGAACTGTCGACCCGACACGAGCCGATCTGGGAAATCAACAGGAAGAACGGCCAGGCAATCATGTCCCTGGGGTATGAGAGAACAACCTGGGCGCAGACCTGGCACGACGAGTGGAACCTTGACCTGTCTCCCCGGGCACTCTATGCCCTCGAGCTAGACATCGGCGCCGGTGAGGCAACGATAGATCTGACCGGCCTCCATATCCAGGGTTTGAACGTGTCGACCGGCGCTGGTCAGAGCACCATCATCTTTCCGGTAGAGGGTGATTTCTCGGCCGCTATCACTGGAGGCGTTGGCCGACTGGTGGTGAAGATTCCAGAAGGTATGGCGGCCCGGGTGCAGGTCAACCACGGTATCGGCGGGGTCAACATTCCCAGCCGATTTGAAGACAGAGGTCATGGGCAATACCAGACCCACGACTGGGATACGAATGAGAATCGTGTCGACCTGGAGATCGAGATTGGTGTTGGCGAGGTAGTACTGCAGGGTTTCTAGATCGGTGCGAGTTATCAGCACGGACAGACGGCCGTGGACCCGACCCAGGTTCATGGCCGTCTGTCCGCCTGGTCCAGGCCGAGCAGCAAGGGGGGGGATAAAAAACCGGATTCGAAGCCGTCCCCTCTACAGTTCCGCCCTGTAGCAGGGAAACTGGCAAAGGCGGGCTGTGGCAGCTCGCTACCCGCTCCCCGTTCCAACTGCCACCCCCACCAGATCATATGCCATCGCCCCGGTGATCCGAACAGTCAACATGTCCCCCACAGACAGTGCCTCATCGACAATCACCAGCCCATCAACCTCCGGAGCATCACGGTAGCTCCGGCCGACACTCTTCCCATCGCCCTCCCCCTCGATCAGCACCTTGAGCGTCCGGCCGACCTGTGCCAGGTTTCGGGCAAGCGATATTTCCTGCTGGAGTTCCATCAACCGACTGTATCGCTCGGCCCTTACCTCATCGGGGACCTGGTTTGGAAGCCTGGCGGCCGGGGTTCCCGGCTCCATCCAGTAGGTAAAGGCTCCCACCCGATCGAATTGCATCTCTTGCAGGAAATCCAGCAGCGCTCCGAACTCTGCTTCCGTCTCCCCGGGATAGCCAACGATAAAGGTGGTGCGGATGGCAATGTCTGGCATCAGCTCGCGCAATCCTGCGATCGTCTCCCGCACCCAGTCCACATTCGCCGGCCGGAGCATCCGTTTGAGTACCGAGGGATGGGCGTGCTGAAGCGGGATGTCCAGGTAGGGCAGGATCTGCGAATGGCGAGCCATAGTTTCGACCAGCCGGTGGGTGACGCAGCCAGGGTAGGCGTACATCACTCGAATCCAGGGAAGATCAGGCACGGCCGTTACCAACTGCTCCAACAAGCTGGCCAATCCATCGGTTTCGCCTCGATCATGCCCATAGTCGCTGGTATCCTGGGCGATCAGGATGATCTCCTTGACCCCCATCTCGGCCAATTGCACGGCCTCGGCGACAATGCGCCCGGCCGGGCGACTCACGGCCGTTCCCTTGATACGAGGGATGGAGCAAAAGGCACAAGGACGGCGACAACCGTCGGCGATCTTGAGGTAGGCGCTGGCCCCCTGTATCGCAGACCGCAGCATCCCCTGTTCGTCCTGCCCAACGGTGATGGCCTCGGCCGGGAGGTGTACCAGCGGATGCCCGTGTCCCTGCCGGAGTCGCTCAACCACCTTTGTCAGGTCCATCCAGCGGCGAGTACCCAGAACCCCATCAAGACCCGGCACCTGGCCCACCAATTCCGCACCCACTAGTTGGGAAAGGCAGCCAGCGGCGATGAGCTTCTGACCCGGCTGCTTGCCGGCCGCCAGTTCGCGCAGCACCGTCAGAGACTCTTCGCGCGCCGGGAAAATGAAACCGCAGGTGTTGACGATCAAAAGATCGGCTGCGGCCGGGTCCGCCACCCGAGCATAGCCTGCATTTCCCAGCAACTGCGCCATGCTCTGCGAATCCACCGTGTTCTTGGCGCACCCCAGGCTAAGCAGGTAGAAACGGAGCGAGTTCTTCATGGGCGACCGACCTCGGCGTGACCCTTTGCACTTGTTAAGGAATAACTTCCCGTTTTGAATAGTGATTCACGGGAAGAGCGGTCACAGAACCGCCAAGTTGTTCTTAACAAGTGCTTTGATCCGCACGGCCGGCTGGGCTGGCGGAACTGAGCGAGATCAATCCCCGGCCGGGGTCGGCGTCGCGGTCGCGGTCGCGGTCGGGGTCGGGGTTTCAGTGGCTGGCTGCGGGGTTGGGGTCTGCGTCACAGTTGGCGTCTCAGTCGCAGTTGGTGTAACCGATGGAGTTGGGAGGATTTCTCCAGACAGACCCCATATCTTTTCAACCACCTGGCCTCGATCACCCAGCGGTGTCATTTCCCGATCGTTGAGCGTCACACTGAGGCCCGCGGCATTGCCGGTCAGCAACTTGACCAATTCCTGCCCCTCCCACGAGAACGTATCTCCCTCCCGAGCCATCCCCTCCTGAACTGTCTCGCCATCCACGGTGACAAGCAGCCAACTCCGCTCGGTCACCGTGACCTCGAGCTTGATGCTGGCAAAGATGGGGGGACTGGTGGGCTCTTGAGCCACTGCAGTAGGAGTACGAGTGGCCTGGGGAACAGCAGCGCCGGCCGCGCTTGCGGCCGACGGAGTTCCAGCGGTCTCGGCGACGGGGGTTTCTGTGGCCCGTGCGCCCGTAATGGCAGGGACAATGAACCGGCTGCCTGCCCAGAAGGCAAAGAGGGCCAACACAACCAGGACAAAAGCCCCGACCAAGATGTCGCCAGAGAACCAGGCGGGCGCCCGCAACCCGATGCCGGCCGGCCGGTAAAAGACCGGCTGCGAATCCAATTCGTCATCCAGAGTCTCGACCGGCAGAGGAGGCGCCTTGTCCAGGTCCGGCCGAACTTGCTTGGCCAATGGAATGTCCTGCACCATTCGCCGGCTCGCGTTGTAGCGATTTATCAGCGGCTCCGGCTCCAGATTCAGGAACAAAGCATAGTTTCGCAAAAAACCCCGCACGTGAACCGGAGTCGGCAGTGCATCGTACCGCCCTTCCTCCAGTGCTTCCAGGTAGCGGGCCCGAATTCGGGTTACCTCCTCCACCGCTTCCAGTGGCAGGCCACGGGCCGTACGCGTCTCGCGTAGTATGGTCCCTAGTTCATCCATAGCATGCAAAGCACTTGTTCAACAACAACTTGGCATTCCTGTGGCCGCGCAGCGCACCTGATTCACCAACGAAAAATCGGAAAGCTATCTCTTGACAAGCGTAAACAGAGGCAACCCTCCGGCGCAGCCTATGTCTGGATATCGCTTGAATCCAGCACGGGCGGGACCGAGATTCCTTCCTCGGCCGGCGTCTCCTCATCAGCGTCAACGCCAACCTGCTCGACCTCGGCCTCAGAGGCGGGATCATCCTCCGCCGCTTCATCCGGGACCGGCAGATAGGATTCCGGGTCCTCCCCTTCGCGGTGAACAATCACACTCACTTTCGGAGTCAGCTCGCCGCCCAAGCGGATCGGAATGGCATGCAGACCAAGCTGGCGCAGGGGGTCCGTGTCGATCTTGCGGCGGTCAATCGGCTCACCTAACTCGGCCGCCAGCGCCTCGGCGATCTGGTCCTGAGTAACAGAGCCGTAAAGCCGCCCCCTTTCACTGGCAGTTGCCTCAAAGGTCAACAACGTGCCCTCTAGCTTTTCTGTCAGCGCGGCCATCTCGGCCGCTATCCGCTGGTGCTTGAGTCGTGACTGCGCGCGAATCACATCTACCTGCTTGATCTGACCCGGGGTCGCCCTGACCGCGAGCCCCTGCGGAAGCAAGTAGTTCCGCGCATACCCATCAGCCACATCGACGATGTCGCCTGCTATCCCCAAAGTGTCTACGTCGTCCTTGAGCAGGATCTTCATGCTGAACTAGTCTCTCCTAGTACTCGAACTCAGGGGGAAATCATACCTCAAAACATGCCAAACGCCAAGGCTGCCGCGAAGAGGGTGTCGCAAAACAGAAAAGATGCCGTTCCCGCTGCCGTTCCGCGCCCGGCGAGCGACTCGTTTTCTACACCCTCCCGGGATAAGCTGACCGCCTCGACCCGGCGCCCGACGCATAGCGGCCACAAGACACGACGGCTCTTGCTCTGATCCGATGAACCCATCTCTGCGGACAGGGGCCTGTCCGCTATGGGTTGTTCACCCGCCCACCGTAGACCTGCTCCAGCTTGGGGACAACGGCGCGCCAGTCGAACCGCTCCCGGACCAGGGTGAGCGCGGCAGCCGTCAGACGCTCTCCCAGCGCCTGATCTCGCAAAAGGCGGGTGACTGCGGTCGCAAATTGATCCGGTTGAT
>WSZX01000307.1 GCA_013139935.1 Ardenticatenales bacterium | reverse complement strand
CCGGCCCCCGTCAGCGGCGCCGGGGCTCAGGAAAGCGCCACCCTGGCAGTCGGCGGAGCGGTAATACAGAAAGAGGGCGAGGATGAGGCCGGGCTGATCGACATCGTTGACCTGCCGGCGCGCAATGCCACCTTCCCGGCGCCGGACGGCAGCGGCGACTATACCCTGCGACTGCACGATGGCAGCGGGACGGTCCTGACGACCCATCCCTTCTCGCCTGTCTTTACCACCCTGGAAGACGGTGTGGCGTACGCGTCGTTTCTGTTCTCCTTTTCCGCACCCAACGAGACCCGGCAGGTGGACCTGTTGCACGGCAGCGCCGTACTTGGCAGCGTGACCGCCAGCGCCAGCCCGCCCACGGTCTCGGTGACCCAGCCATCGGCCGGCAGCTACAGCGGCACGACGAGTGTGACCTGGATTGCCACCGACCCAGATGGGGGTGCCGACGATCTGAACGTCAGCCTCTCCTACAGCCCGGATGATGGCGCTTCCTGGTTGCCGCTGGCGTTGAGCGCAGACGGGTCGAGTTACTCACTCGACACGACGCAATTCGCCAACTGCCAAGCATGCCGGATCAGGGTGGTGGTGGACGACGGGTTCCACAGCGCCCAGGCGGAATCGGCCGCTTTTTCGGTGACGAATCCGCCCCAGGTGCGGGCGATCTGGCCGGCCGATGGTGAGGATCATGCCGCACCCTATACCGACATTGCGGCCGTGTTCCGCGACCCCATGGACGAGAATACCATCGACTCTTCCAGCTTTTCCCTGACCGACAGCCAGGGGAGTTCGGTTGCCGGCAGCGTTGCCTATGACGAGGAAACTCGCACCGCGGTCCTGGCTCCGGCCGGTGGCCTGACCTACGGCCGGTCCTACACCGTCCGGCTGGCAGGGACGATTGAGGATTCGCTGGGCCAATCGCTTGGCTCTGACACAGTGTGGACGTTCCGAGTAGAGCAGGGACCGCTGCGCGTATTCCTGCCCGTGCTGCTACGCTAACGCCAGCACTTGTTAAGGAATAACTTCCTGTTTTGAATGGTGATTCACGGGTAGAGGGGTCACAAAAGGATCAAGTTGTTTCTGAACAAGTACTAGTGCAGAGGAAACGGTGGGAAAGAGACGCAACAACGCCATAAAGGCGGACGGCCATGTAGTGGAGTCATGCTTCCGGTGGCTCAGTAGCTATCGAATCACTGACCCACTGACCATAATGAGGACACTGAAGCGTTGCATTCGGGAGAGAAGCTCGCGAACGGCCGGCGGGAAACGATGCCAGGAGGCAGGCGGCCGTTCAGTGGGTTCATGCTCTCAGTGGGTCAGTGATTCACAGGCTATCGAATCACTGACCCACTGACCATGATGAGGACACTGAGGACTTGATGGGGGATAACTTTCCGTTTTGAATGGTGATTCACGGGTAGAGCGGTCACAAAACCGCCAAGAGGTTTTTCAACAAGTACTGAGGGGCAGCAAGAGAGTCAGTAGCTGGCAGGCAGCAAACGATACCGCTTGCCGGACGGCCGTTCAGTGGTATCATGCTTTCATTAGCTCAGTGATTCGAAAAGGGACACTCTTGTGCACGGACTGACGGACAAACTGGTACTCATCACCGGCGGGGCGGGCGCCATCGGCGCCGCCACAGCAGCGCGATTCCTGACAGAAGGCTCGCGGGTCGTTGTCGTTGATTCCGATCCGGCGGCTATCGGCCGGCTGGAGAGCGAACTCCCAGCGTTGACGGGCTCCATCCGGGCGGATGTCACCCAAGCCGACCAGGTTGCGGCCGCCTTTGAAGAGTTGGACCGGCGACACGGCCGCCTGGACGTTCTGATCAACAACGCCGGCATCAGCCTCCGCGGCCGATTTATGGATATCACTTCACAGGAATGGCGCCAGGTCATGGCGGTCAACCTGGACGGCGTGTTCTTGGTGGCCCAGCAAGCCGCACGGAGCATGTTGGCCGGATCTGGGGGGGTGATCCTGAACATGGGCTCGACCAACGGCCTGGTGGGTTATCATCACTATGCCAGTTATAACGCCTCCAAAGCCGGGGTCATCGAACTGACCCGTTCCATGGCGCTCGAACTCGGCCCCACCATACGCGTCAACGCGGTGTGCCCGGGATTCATTCTGACGCCCATGCAGGAGGCCGAATACACCCCGGAGATGCGCCAGGCGTTTGCCAGCAAGCTCCCGCTCGGCAGGCTGGGCCGGCCGGATGATGTAGCCGCCCTTTTTGTCTTTTTGGCCTCCGACGACGCCACGTTTATCACCGGGCAGCATTTCGTGATTGACGGCGGTGAAATCGCCGGCGGGTTGGCCAGCCAACCGTAACACGGCCGGCGGCCGGTCCCGCGCCAGTGGTGTGTGGGCGGCGCCCCCCGGCCGGGTGTTGGGCGTCACCGCCCAACCACGATTCCCGGGGCGGACGACGGTCGCCCGCCGCCAGTTGACAACGGACTAGGTCACGGGAACACCGACTTGGTGACGTAGCTGAACCCTCCAGCCCAGTCCCCAACATAGATGTTACCGTCCGCGTCCACGGCTAACCCGTCCGCATACTGCAACTGGCCTTCCGAGCGGGGTCCATCCTCATCGGTGGAGGTCCCCC
>WSZX01000344.1 GCA_013139935.1 Ardenticatenales bacterium | reverse complement strand
CATTGGGCACGGTAGCCAGGGTCGAGCCGCTGGCGACCGCCCAAGTGATCGAGTCTGGAGCCTTTCGCGAACTGGGCACGGTCGTGGTCCCCGTTGGACAGGCAGAATCAGGCGACGTGGTATTGCGTCTCACAGTGATCTATGAGAACGGCAGCGAACTCGAAGTAGAAGCGGAATACGGCTCGTTGGAGGTGCTGCCCTTAGCGGCCGGCCAGCGGGCCGAACTGCACTTGCGCCCCTGTAGACGTTTTGATGTGGGGGCAGGTCCTGGTCGCAAGAGCCGCCGGCGCGTGTACGGCGGGGCGCTTGGGGTGATCGTTGACGCACGCGGCCGTCCGCTTTGCCTTCCATCCGATCCGATTGCACGCCAGACCAAGATCCAGCAATGGCTCTGGGATGTGGGGGGATGACCAGGTGAGCACACCGTTCTACCCATCGGCAACTCATGTTCTGCCGCTGACTGCCATCCGTCGAGAACGCAGGCTCCCGTGGCGAGGAGAGGTGTTGATCAGCACCCGCCAGCAGGTGGAGCCGAGCGATGTCGTGGCACGAGCCGCCCGGCCAGGAGCATACGCGATCATAGATGTAGCCCAGCAACTGGGGGTTCCAGTTCACCGGGCGGGGAAATACTATCTCAAACAACCGGGTGAATTTGTCCAACAGGGGGAACTGCTGGCGCGCCGCAAAGGGAAACTAGTGGGCGGGCGCAAAATCACCTCGCCAGTTGAGGGAAGGGTGGTGGCTGCTGTGGGTGGCCGCATCGTCATAGAGCCCCAGTCGGACCTGTTTGAGTTGCGGGCGTTGCTTTCCGGGCTGGTCACAAACACTACCTCTGGCCTGGGCGTGACGATAGAAACGGCTGGGGCGCTGATTCAGGGAGTATGGGGCACGCGTAGAGAGGGCTATGGCAGCTTGACGATGGGCGTCGAGCAGCCGGATGCCGTTCTGGACGGCGAGCGGATTGAGGTCGCGCACCACGGCTCCATTCTGGTCTGTGGGGCAACGCTGGACCTGAATCTATTGGCCAAGGCTCAAGAGATGCAGGTGCGAGGCTTGATTGTAGGGGGAGTGCCGGCCGATCTTCGAGAGGAGATCTCTCAACATCTTTTGCCGGTAATCGCCACCGAAGGTATGGGACGGATTCCCATTTCATCCCCCATCTTTGGACTGTTGCAGGCCAACGAGGGACACGAAACGATGTTGCTGGCGCCAGCCCCCGGCCGCCCCTGGGTGGACCGGCCGGAGATCATCATCCCGCTACCGGCTTCCACTCTTCCCGCTCCCCCCCCCCGACCAGGAACAGAATTGACCGCCGGTCACAAAGTGCGCATCATCCGAGCCCCACGCCGAGGATCTGTTGGCATCGTGAAGGAAATGTATGACGAGTCACGCATCGTCGACAATGGCATCAGGTATCCGGGGGCAGATGTTGTTTTGGAAACTGGGGAAGTCGTGTTTGTCCCCTTTGTGAATCTGGATGTGGTTGGATAGAATGGATCCCATTGGACAGAACTGGTTGCACCTGACTCTTGTATTCAGCAGCCAGCGTCGAGCATAGGAGGTTCGTCATGGCAGATGACTTTGTAGTAGAAGAGAAAACCTCTAGTCGCGCATTCATCTTTGCGGTATTGGGAATGGCTGCGCTCTTTGTCATCTCGGTTATCGCCATCGTCATCATCGCCCTGACCAGGAGAGGCGCCGGTGCGAGCAACGAGATTGCGATCATGAATCAGACCATTGAGGCACAGAACCTATTGGTGACACAGACGGTGGTAGCCATGGAGACGGAGGCAGCCTATACGCCACCCCCTTCCCCACGGTCTCCAACGGCAGCACCGACCAGCACTCCTACCCAGACCAAATCGCCCGCGCCGGCCAAGGTCACCCCCAGCCCGGTGGCCCAGACCGCGATTCCTCTGACCCCTGAGGCGGAGGAAGGCGACGCGACCGAAGAGGCGCCCACTGCACCCGCCCCCACGCCCACTATCGGGCCGAGTGGCGGACAGCTTCCGCCCGGTGGAATGGGGATGTGGGGTGCTATTTTGGCCGCTGTTGTGCTCGTCTCGATCATCATGCTGGCTCGCCGACTGCGGCCGACCATTTAGCCGCTGCACATCTGCACGGGCGCCTGGTGTCGAACAAGTAGAGGCCTGGCCACAGGGCACAGGTTCTGGCTGTCGACACTCGGAGCAGAATGAGGGCTGGGAAATGAGCAGCAGAATCACAGTCGGTCCAGGTTGGCGACCACCCAATCGGTAGGCGTTCGTGGACTCGCTACAGCTACATCTCCGGCAGGCAGACTACCATTATGTAATCGACCGTGTTCAAAACGGTGCGAGTTGCTCGATCATCGGCATGAGTAACACCGGCAAATCCATGCTCCTGCGTGACCTGGCCGCCCGCACCGGAGAGTTGCCGCAGACCTTTGCCTACGTGGACTGCAACCTGATGTTGGCCGCTACCGATCAGGGCTTCTATGAAGCTGTCCTGCGCGCCCTGCAGGAGACATTGGCCGAAAAGGGGATGGCGGCCAGCCTGCTGGAGAAGTTGGCCGCCTGCTACCGCAAGATGGTTCAGCCGGAGAGTCCGTTTCTGGTCCCGCTCGGCTTTAATGACGCTATAATGCAGGCCTGCCAGTCACTGAAGGGCGGCATCGTTCTTCTGTTGGACGAGTTTGATGAGGCGTTTGCGACGCTGGATAGCCGGATCTTTCTCAACCTGCGCGCGCTGCATGACAAATATAGGGGCAGGCTGGCGTACGTCACCGCCACGGCGCGGCCTCTGCGCCGAATTCGAACTGACCCCGCCGTGGAAGAGTTCTACGAACTAGTGTCTCGACGTGAGCGTCACCTGGGAATGCTGACAGAGCCAGATGCCAAGGCTCTGCTACTGAGTCTGCCGGCACATCCCCCCACCCTGCCCGGCCTACGATCGGCAGATGAGACCATTAAATTGGATGAGACCGAGATCAACTATGTTTGGCGCCAAGCAAACGGTCATCCCGGGCTGCTACTGGTCGTCGCCCAACTGCTCATTCAATTGGAGGCTGGTGCGCCGGAGCTCTACCGTCAGCAAGGGCTCGAACTGGTAACCCAGCAGTTGGACACTAGCGAAATGGCCCAAGATGAGTGCGTCAAGCTCTGGCATCAACTGTCAGAAGGGGAACAAGGTGGCCTGCTCCAGTTTGTGGTCGAAGGGACAGCCGGTTTGACCGAACCGGTGCTTGCTTCGTTGAAACAGAAGGGAATTCTGACACAGGGGAAGCGGACTCGGGTCTTTGGTGAGCGCTTTGCAGCTTTTGTTCAGCGGAGGCGGCGAACCGAACTAGACTATCCGGAAGGGATTTGGATTGATGTGGATGCTGGCGATGTATGGGTAGACGGGCGACGAGCGTCCACCTTGACGGAACTCGAATATCACCTGCTCCAGACCTTGTACGGCCGGCTGGGAAAGCTGTGTGACAAGTATCTGATCGTCGAGTCGGTGTGGGGCCAAGAATACATCGATCAGGTTGATAACGCACGCATCGAGAAGCTCATCAGCCGCCTGCGGAACAAGATCGAACCCGAACCCAACAATCCCCGGTATTTGGTGACTGTGCGAGGCCGGGGATACAAGCTCCTTCAATACCCGTCCCAAGTGCACTCTGAAAGCAGGTAGCCCTCCGTTCGCGCCTGCGTGCTGGACCGCCAAGGTCGGCGTGAAGGCTGATTCGTAGCTCGGCAGCAAAGAGATGACCCAATACCATATTCTGATTGTAGAAGACGATGAGTCGATGCGGGAGATCGTCCAGGATATCCTCGATCTGCAGGGCTATCGAACCTATACGGCTGAGAACGGGCAGGAAGCATTGGAGGCACTCGAGTGGTTGCGGGCCAATTTGATTGTTTCGGACATAATGATGCCCGTATTGGATGGATACGAATTCTATAAACGGGTTCGCTCTCAGCCCGAATGGTCACATATTCCGTTCATCTTCCTCACAGCCAAGGGAGGCAGGCTGGATGTCCTGATGGGCAAGCAGATGGGCGCGGATGATTATCTCACCAAACCATTCAACGCTGAGGAGCTATTGGTTGCCGTTGGCTCAAAACTGGCGATTGCAGAGCGGTGGAAGCATGCTCATCAGCGAGAGATCGCGGCCGTCAAACGTAACATCCTTAACACCCTCAACCACGAGTTCCGCACCCCCTTGACCCACATCACCACCTATAGCGCGGTTCTGGCATCAGGCGGTGGGCAACTGAGTCAAGCTGACTTTCAGGAGTTCTGCCAGGTGATTCTTGACGGCAGCAATCGCCTGCGGTCTCTGGTAAGGATTTCCTCCTCTTGGTCGAGTTGGAGACAGGGGAGGCCAAGGGCATCTATGAAAGAAGACGAACCCTGGTCGAGAGCTACTCCACCCTGGTGCAGACGAGCATCGCCCGCCACCAGAAGGGGGCACAAGAAAAGGGTCTGAGCATTGACGTGCGATTGGCCGATGACATTCGGCCAATCATCGCCGACACCGAGTTTCTTGCCGATGCCATTTCGCGATTGGTTGACAATGCCATCAAGTTCTCTCCCAGTGGAGCTGGTTCGGTTGTCCTCGGCGTGGACCGGGCTGAAGACATGGTCCGGGTGTCGATCAACGATCAAGGGATTGGAATCCGGCCGGACGCCCTGGATGACATGTTTCAGGTACTCCACCAAGTTGACCGTGACAGGATGGAGCAGCAGGGTTTCGGCAGCGGTCTGGCGATCGTCAAGGCTATTGTCACGCTTCACGGGGGAGAAATCAAGGTCGAAAGCGAACCCGGCAGGGGTAGCACTTTCACCATCCTGCTACCAGCAGCGAAGAGGAGACTTGGCGCCTGAGCTGTTGGTTGGAGAGCATGAGGCTGCATCTCTTGTCAACACAGGCACACACCGGCTGTGTCGGTGTCTTCCCATCGCTCGACCCCTCCGGCAAGTGTGGTGTCAGTCGACCGTCAGTGCCCCGTCATGGGATCACGCGTTTTCGGTGTATATTCTAGTAGAGGCCATTTATTCATGGAGCGTCCCTGCATATTCAAGAGAGACTGGAGGATAACACAAGATGGCATCGTTGATTGACAAAGTTCAGACCTTGATTTCCGCCAACCTACACGCCATGGTGGACAAGGCACTCGAGTCCAATTCGGTTGCCGTGATGGACGAATACATCCGCCAAGCCGAAGACAACCTGGAAAAGTTAGAGGACACGGTGGTGACGGTGGGGGGAACCGTCAAGACGCTCAAACGCAAGTGGGAGCAGCACCAGGCAGAGGCTGAGAAGATAGACAGGAGCATTGATACTTTGCTGCTGCAGGGCAAGAAGGAATTAGCGGCCGCGGCGCAGTCCCGGCTCAACTCCAGCCAGCGGATTGCAGCCGACTATCAGGGCCAGTGGGCGGAGCAGCAAAAGCAGTATGAACAACTGCGCAGTAACCAGCGCAAACTGGAAACCAAGCTCACCACGATCCGCCAAGAGCGTGAACACCTGCAGGCGCTGCTAGAACTGGCCAAATCCAAGGAGGTGTCCGTCAAAGCCATCAAGTCACTGGACGATCTGGTCGGTGTCGGCGATGCAGACATTGCGCGGATCGGAGAATCGATCCGGGCGCGGCTTGACCGGGCGTCTGCGCAGAGCGAGATGTACGCCGGACGACTTGAGGCTCAGATGGATGAAGTGCTGGAAAAGAGCGAGATCGACATTCAGTTGGCAGAGCGGATGCGGCGGCTGGGCCTACAGGACGAAGCGGCTGGCTAGTCCCTGTCGCGACTAGCTGGTCACCCATCAAGGGAGTGGAGCATGAACCGCACGCGCTGGATTTTCTTTGCCATTGTCGGCATGGCTGTAGCGATTGTCGTCGTTGGCATCATTGTCTTGGCACCATCGTCGGGCGATCAATACACACCGCCAGGCAGGGAGGAGATCGACACGAATCAAGCGGTCGAGATCTCGGTGGTGACAGCATTGTCCATTGAGCCGTGGATTCGAGATGCGGCCAACCAGTTCAACCAGGATAGACACATCCTTGAGGATACGGGGCAGCCCATCAACGTGACGATCATCCCGATGGATGGACTGGCAGCCAAGAGCCGGCTGGAACGAGAAGAGATGGATCCTATGCCCACAGCTTGGATCCCCGACAGTCGCTATCTCACGGAATTGGTGAACGCGACCTTTAAGGAGCGTCTCGGCCGAGACGTCTTTCTCACCGACGGCGAGTACAGGGGCAGGCCCGTCGCCATCACCCTGCTGGCCTGGGGCATCTACGAGAGTCGCGCCCAGGCGCTCGAGCAGACATATGGAGCCATCAACTGGCAAGCGATCCACGACGCGGCAGTGAACCCGGACGGCTGGGATGCGCTGGGCGGAAAGGAGGAGTGGGGCTTTTTCAAGCTGGCTATCTCCAACCCGCGCAAGAACGTCAGCGGATTGGGGGCGATGGTGGCGGCCGCCGGTGGCTATTACGACCGAACCGGAATCAGCGTGGAGGACGTGAACAGCAACGACTTTCAGGATTGGCTGGCCGAGATCATGAGCTCAATGAGCGACCTGAGCGGCGGCACCTACACCGTGCAGGACCTGGCCCTTTTCGGCTATACCACCGGCGACGCAGGGCAGTTGCTGGAAAGCGACCTCTTGCTCAACATGGAGGGGATACAGACCCGCTGGGCGGATCCGCTCCGTATCGTCTATCCACAATACGTCACCTGGTTCGATTTCCCCTTTACCGTATGGATCGGCCCAGAGACCACCGCGAGTCAGAAGAATGCAGCGCTCGTCTTTGAGGAATACCTGCTCTCCGATCCGATTCAGCAGCGCGCGTTGGCCTACGGCCTTCGACCCGTGAGCCCCAACATCCCAGTAGATGGCACAGATAGCCTTTTCATCCGATGGGAATCCCAAGGCGCACAGACGGTGATCCCTCGCACGACCGCCATGCGTTCGCCAGACCGTGACGTGCTGCAGGATCTGCTGCGCTTTTTCGACTTGCGGGTTGCCGGCAGGTAAGCGGACAGTGGCTGCCGCTGCGGAGCCCCCACTGCTGGTCAGTGACTACCGATTCGGAGAACAGCATGCCTAGATCGCACAGACGTGCCCGTCCCAAACGAAAGCAATCTGCCGCTGTTATTGGTGCTCTGATAGCCCTCGTCATGGTCATCGTGGTCGGCGGATGTCTCTGCTGGGCGATCTACCAAGGGATATCCACGACCGCCAGCCTGTTTCAGGAAGACAGCGTTGACGAAAACGGGGCTGCCATCTTGCGGGTGGCCTATTCACCCGAAAAAGAAGAAATGTTCGTCCGGCTGGTGGAGGACTACAATCAGGCGGACCACCAGACAGCAGACGGTCGTGCCCTCCGGGTGCATCCCATCCGCATGGAGTCGGATGCGATGCTGCTAGGGGCGATGAACGGCGAGTTCGAAGCGATGAGCCCGGATAGCTCCATCTGGCTGCACCAACTCGACCAGTTGCATGCGGAGCAAGTCTCGGACCCGAATGCGTTCCTCGTCAGCCAGACGCGGCACTATGCTATTTCGCCCATCGTGATCGCCATCTGGAAAGATGCAGCCCTTGAGCTGGGTTGGCCGGATAGAGCACTGGGCTGGAACAGCCTGGTCAATCACGCCCTTGCCAATCCTGATTTCACGTGGAGTCATCCATCTACGGCCTCCGCCTCTGGGCTGCTGGCCACGCTGGCCGAATTCTACGCCGCTTCAGGTGTCACCCGTGGCCTAACGCCGGAGGATCTGCAAAAGCCAGAGACGATCGCCCGGTTGCAGCAGATGGAAGGAACAGTGAGTTACTATGGCGAAGGGGAGTGGGCGATTGCGCAGCAGGTGAACGAGCGCGGTCGGGAGTACTTGGACGCATTTGTCGCCCAGGAGCAATTGGTTGTCTGGCTCAATCAGCAAGGCCACGAGATCATCGCCATCTATCCGGTGGAGGGCTCACTGTGGGAGGATCACCCGTTGGCATTGCTGGAGATCGAAGGGCTGACCAACGACCAACGGCTGGCTTTTGAGGAGTTTGCCTCCTATCTGGAATCACCGGAAGCACAAGCCGGTGTACTGGACAGCGGCTACCGGCCGGCCGATCTGAACCTCGATCTCAAAGGCGAGCACTCGCCGCTCAAGGCTACCAACGGAGTTAACCCTGACGAGCCACGCACCACCATGCAACTCCCCGGCGCGCAGGTCATTGATCAGGTGCGAAACGTCTGGTGGCTCATCAAACGCAAGACCAACGTCTATCTGGTAGTGGATACGTCGGGCAGCATGGAGGGGAAAAAGCTATTCAACGTCCGAGAGGCACTCATGACCTTCGTCAACCAGATTGAAGGCGTGGACGAACGGGTGGGGTTGATCGAGTTCTGGGGCGATGTGGATACCCTGGTGCCGCTGGATCGACTGGGCAACAACCGGGATGCGCTATTGGGCGCGATCGATGGTTTGGAGGCAGGTGGCGATACCGCCCTGCTGGATGGCGTCACCCGGGCTTACAAAGAACTGCAGTTGTTGAATGATTGGGAGCGGATCAATGCCATTGTGGTAATGACCGATGGGCAGGAGAATGCTTCCCATATCAGCATCTGGGATCTAACGGAGAAACTGAGCCGCGGAAATCAGACCGGCGCGCCGGTGGTGGTTTTCGCCATCGCCTACGGCCGCGACGCTGACTATGGCACACTAGAACAGCTGGCGGAATCCAGCGGCGGCCAGGTCAGAGAAGGAACAGTGGAGACCATTCGCGAGTTGTACAAGATATTGTCCACGTACTTTTGATCACGAGAGCTTGCCAGAGCGGGTAGCCGCTCATTGTTTGCGGTGTCCAGACAGCGAATGTCCAAGGCCAAGCGTGACATAAGACGGCGCGCGATGCGCGAGATGATCATCCACTCTTTCTTTGATTGGAAGAGCGCGGTCGTCCTCGCGCTGGCCATTCTCATGACCGCAGCGACGCTCGTTCTTACCATGCCTGGGCCAGCCACACAGGCAGGTGTCTTGCCGCCGTCACTTGCACTCTCTCCCTGGTGGGCCATCATTTGGCCCGTTTTCGGACTTTTCTCCGAAATAGCTCTGGCCTGGAGCAACCTCAATGACCCGGGGTTTGGCCGCAAGGTGGTGGCCGATATGCTACGCGAGGAATTCAACCCGCACCGACTGCAGAGCCGAGATCTGCGCCAGTGGATCAACCGGGCGCTCGACTACCGCAGTCGGATCGAGACCAATATCCGGGAGACCCGCGACGGCATGCTCAAAGACCACCTGCTGGACGCAGCGGACGAGATCGAGCAGTGGATTGAGAACGTTTACGAGATCGGCATCCGATTGGACCGATACCGGTCCGACCCAGTCATAAAGCGCGACCGCCAATCAGTGCCAGCGAGAATCACCAACCTGAAAAACGAGTTGGCACAGGAGAGAAACCCGGCTGTCCACGCACAGATCGAAACCACTCTGAAGAACAAGCGCACCCAACTGGATCACCTGGAGCGGCTGGACAGTTCCATGCAGCGAGCACAACTCCAGTTGGAGAGCACCCTGTCAGCCCTGGGAACCGTCTACTCGCAGACCCTGCTGGTAGGGGCCAAGGACATTGATAGCGGGCGGGCCAAGCGGCTGCGCCACGATATCGCCGAGCAGGTAGTGGAACTGGAAGACCTGCTTACAACCATGGATGAAGTGTACATAGACTCGGCCGTCGGGCCGTAGGATAGGCGCCGAGGAGGAGCCCTATGCAAGTTGTTGATTCTGGCATTGGCGAACTGATTCAGCCTCCAGATATGGAGGCCTTCCGCGAGTGGAATCGCACCCAAAAATCGAGGACGCTCATCGACAAGCGGATGAGCGAGCGAGAAGCGATCAGTCGTTTTGTCCATGACGGCGACTATATCGGCACAGAGCTGTACGGCACGGTTCGTTGTCCCATGTCACTGTCCCGTGAGTTGATCCGTCAGGGAAAAAAGGAGTTGCGGGTAGCCGGCCAGGGGGTGCTCGAACTGGATATGTGGCTGGCGGCCGGGCTCGTCAAGAAACTCGACATCACGTACATCGGCATGGAGGTCTATGGTGTCTCCAACGGGCTGCGCCGCGCGGTTGAGAGCGGCCAGGTCGAATCTGTCACCGAATGGAGCAACGCTGGTATCACCTGGCGATTCAAGGCCACCAGCATTGGTGCTCCGTTCATCGCCGTCCGCTCCATGCTGGGATCCGATACCTTCAAGTATAGCGCCGCCAAGTCGGTCGAGTGCCCATTTACGGGCCTGACCGTCTGCCTGATCCCTGCATTGGTGCTGGACGTGGGACTGATTCACGTTCACCGGGCAGACAGGTACGGCAACTGTCAGATAGAGGGGATCAGCGGGTTTGCTTTCGAGATGGCTCGCGCCTGCAAGCGGCTTGTCATCAGCGCCGAAGAGATCATCCCGACCGAGGAGATTCGTCGCTATCCCGACCGTACCATTATCCCATTCTATCTGGTTGATGCAGTGGTACACGCTCCCTTTGGTTCTCATCCGGGGGAGATGGCTTACATGTACGCGAGGGACGAACCGGCGATCCAAGAGTGGATAGAGGCGAACAAGACGGCCGAGGGCGCTCAAGCATATATGGACAGGCTGGTCCATGGGGTGGCCGATCATGAGGAATACCTTGAACGGGTCGGCCGGCAGCGCCTAGATGAGTTGATCGAGATGCGGGAGAGGCGAGAATGACCGAGTATAGTTCCACTGAACTGCTGATCTGCATTGCCGCTCGGGTGTTCGAAAACGGCAAGACCTGCTTTATTGGAACGGGTGTGCCGATGTTGGCGGCATCGCTTGCCCAGCGACTGTATGCCCCGGACCTCGTCGCCATCTTTGAGTTCGGCGGCACGGGCGCGCAATTGGAAGATCTACCCATGGCGGTAGGCGAAGCGCGGACGTTTCACAAGGCCCTGGCCGCCTCTGGGATCTGCGACATCATGGAGACCGCCCAGCGGGGTTTTATTGACTATGGCTTCCTGGGCGGGGCTCAGATCGACCCCTATGGCAACCTCAACAGTACCGTGATAGGGGATCATGGTTCACCCAAAGTGCGGCTGCCGGGCAGCGGCGGCGGCAATGACGTTGGTTCGCTTTGCTGGCAAACGATCGCCCTCATGCGCCACGACAAGCGTCGGTTTGTCCCCCAAGTGGATTTCGTCACCACGCCCGGTTTCCTGACTGGCCCCGGTGCGCGGGAGGCGGCAGGCCTGCCCGTAAACACCGGCCCGATCGCCGTCATTAGCACACTTGCGACCATGGGCTTTGATTCGGATACCTGCCGAATGCAGCTAGAGGCGCTCCACCCTGGAGTGACCCTTGAACAGGCATTGGACAACACCGGGTTTGAGTTGCTGCTCCCGACCGAGGTCAAGCGCAACGCCCATCCCACGGCCGAGGAACTGCGCGTCCTGCGCGATGAGATTGATCCAACGGGATTGTACATCTAGAGCTATCGATTGAGAACCGGCGGATGCGGGTGTTCCGAGCAATTACCAGGTGGCGCAGCGAACGCACTGACCAGTTGGAGTGCACCGAACGGCGCGCTGGAGCAAGAATCACAAACGGGGACTGGTCGCTGATCATCTGGACTATCTGGTGCCTAGGTGCAGCAGCACACTCGCAACCCAGACGCATAGAGAGGTGAAACAATGCGCAAGATAGGTATCATTGGGCTGCTGATAGCACTACTGCTGGCCGCTTGCGGCGGGGAAGAGGAGCCGACCAAGGGTGA
>WSZX01000105.1 GCA_013139935.1 Ardenticatenales bacterium | reverse complement strand
GCCGGATGGCACCCTCCTCTTTGACAGTCACGCCCTGGGCTGAACGATCTGTGTGGACATCACGCGTGACGTGATGCGCCTGTATCAAGATGGAAAAGAGATCGACGCCATCCACGAATACGTAGTGAATCGATACGGCAAGTACGGGGCTTCGACCGACGGTGGCTAGTAGAACAGTGATTGACCGGACGCGCCTCGCATACATCGGCTTTCTGTTGCTGGCCCTGGTTGCGTTGGCGCTCCCCCTTCCGGCCGCAGCCGGCGGCGGCTCGGAACATATCATTCATATCACTGCTCGCAGTTTCGCCTTTGAACCGGAAATTGTATACGTCAATCGGGGCGATCGCGTGGTGATAGAGTTGGAATCCATTGACGCTACACACGGCATCTACTTGGATGGTTATGACCTGAGCATAGAAGCAGAGCCCGGTCACCCCGCTCGCCTGGCCTTTACCGCTGACAAGGCGGGCAGTTTCCGCTTCCGGTGCTCGGTCGCGTGCGGCAACCTTCACCCCTTTATGATCGGTCAGCTCAAGGTGGGGCCGAATCTTCGCTTTGGGCGGGCGCTGGCGGCCCTGGCGGCGGTGACAGGGGGCGCAGTTTGGCTCTTTTGGAGGCAGAATGACCAGGTGGGATGCACGCCGGATTGAGTTGACGCGCTACCCTTGGGTCAGCCGGCTAGTCCGCGGCCGCTGGGCTCAATGGCTGGTTGCGGCGCTCATGCTGGCTGGATTCCTCCTGTCTATCCTGACCGGCCTCTTTGGCACGCCCGTGGGTAGCCGGAATTTCGGCGTGATCTACGTCTGGATTGTCTGGTGGGCAGCAGTCATCACCTTGATGGTGCCGCTTGCCGGCCGGCTTTGGTGCGCGATCTGCCCACTGCCGCTGCCGGGCGAATGGCTCCAGCGCCGGGCACTGGTGCGGGTTCGGCAGGGCTCCCGTCTGCACACGTTGGGTCTAAAGTGGCCCCGAGCGTTGCGTAACATCTGGCTACAGAACGGGCTCTTTCTGGCAATCGCCATCTTCAGCGCCGTCGTCTTGACGCATGCTCGGATTACGGCCCTGGTGATGGCGGCTTATGCCATCTTGGCCATCGTGCTCAGTTTGCTCTTTGAGCGGCGGGTCTTCTGCCGCTACTTTTGCCCGGTAGGCGGCTTTATTGGCCTTTATAGCTTGACTGCCCCGCTGGAGCTGCGGGTCAAGGACCCAGCAATCTGCCGATCCCACAAGACCAAAGATTGCTATTCCGGCAACGAAAAGGGGTATGGTTGTCCGTGGATGCTCTATCCGGGAGCGCTGCAGAGCAACACCTATTGCGGGTTGTGTGGTGAATGCATCCGCACCTGCCCGCTTGACAACGTGGCAATCAACCTCCGGCCGCCAGGAGCAGATCTGGTGCCAGGGCATGGCAAGCGACGGCTGGATGAAGCCTACAAAGGCTTTATCATGGCCGGTTCAGCGCTGCTCTACTCGGCCGTGCTGCTGGGTCCATGGGCGCGCATCAAGGAAGCGGCCTATGCTGTCTTTACGTTGCCCTGGCTTCTTTACGCGGTCGGCTTTCTGGTCGTGAACCTACTGATTGTACCTGGCCTCTTTCTGGGTGCGGTGGCGGTCGGTGAAAAGCTGGGCGGCAGCGGTGGCCGCACGCTCCGCCGGGGTTTTGTCGAGTATGCCTACGTGCTGGTCCCCCTGGGGCTCGCCGCCTGGGTCGCCTTTAGCCTCTCCTTTGTGCTCATCAATCTGAGCTACGCCTGGCCGCTGCTCTCCGACCCGTTTGGCTGGGGGTGGGACCTGTTTGGCACAGCCGGGTTGCCCTGGACTCCCTATCTCAGCGGGCTGGTGCCTGCGCTGCAGATCCCGATCCTGCTATTGGGTCTGGTCGCAGCCATCAACCTGGCCTTCAAAACAGCCCGGCACCACATGAGCGAGGGACGGGCAGCTGTGCCGGTGGTAGGGTTCTGCGTCGCCTTCACAGCAGCCTTGCTCTGGCTCTACCTCGGGTAACCCATGAAAAGCGAACGTCTGGCGTGGATAATCCTTGGCCTCATCTTCATTGGCCTTCCGGCGGCCGCCTTTGGCTACCAGTAGTTCCGAACGGCAGCAGCCGGTAGCCTCGTGATTGATTTGGAGGCGCAATTGCCAGAGGCGGGCGGCTGGCAACCAGAGGTCCTGCGCATTCCGGCCGGGGAGCCAGTCAGGTTCCGGATTCATAGCCCGGATGTTTGGCACAGTTTTGCTATTGGCCGAACGGACATCGGGCCCATCGACATTCTGCCCGGTCAAGTGACCGAGATTGACGTGCTCATCGATGAACCAGGGACCTATACCTTCTTCTGCACCCGCTGGTGCAGCACTAACCATTGGCGGATGCGCGGGACGTTGGAGGTGGTGGCCCCTGACGGTACCGTCCCGCCGTCCTCCAGGGAGCCCGCGCCCTACATTGCCCTCGGACTGGACCTAGACAAAGGACATGGTGAGGATGAACACCAGGCAGCGAATGAGCCGGTTGCCACGCCGGACGCTCCTCCATCGGCGGCGCGGGGCGCAACACTCGGATTGCCTGCTCCATCCGCGTCCCTGTCAGATACACCAGCCGGCGTTTTCCAAGCCCTACGGGCCGCCAACCCCGATACTCCAGTCGCTGACCTGTGGGATCTGACCGCTTCTGCTTGGGCACAAGCTATTTCTGACGATTCGCTTGCCTTGGGGGACACGCTCTACAGCCGCGATTGCGCCGCATGCCACGGCCCGGACGGCCGGGGTGACGGCATTATGGCCCGTGACTTGACGGAAGCTCCAGCCGACT
>WSZX01000010.1 GCA_013139935.1 Ardenticatenales bacterium | reverse complement strand
AGCAAGATACGCCGGGTGACCGGCTGTCAGCCCCAGATAACTCTCGAGCAGACCCTGGCGCAGGTGATTGCCGATAGGCAGCAGCGATGATAGAGGAGCTTCTGGGCTTTGCCCGGGAGCTGGGCCGGGATGCCGGGCGACTGCTGCTGGAGCAGCAGGGCCGGGCGGTGGTGAGCGTCAAGTGGGATGGCAGCGTGGTCACCGAAGCCGATCTGGCGGTGGACCGGTTGGTGCAGCAGCGGATTCAGGCGAGCTACCCGGGGCACGGGATACTCTCTGAGGAATCCCACACCGTGTACGGCGGCGCGGCCGATGGGGAGCGGTTCACGTGGGTGATTGACCCACTGGACGGTACGACCAACTATTCGCTCGGGCTCTGTTACTGGGGCTGCTCGATCGCGGTGGTATCTGATGGGATGCCGGTGGTGGGCGTCCTGGTCATGCCCATGCTGGGGGCGGAATTCTGGGCGATAAAGGGTGGGGGCGCCTTTCTGAATGGGGAGCGGCTGGGAGGCGGGGGCGGGGGCGTTTCCAAGCGGAGCAGCTTCGTGGCCATCTGCAGTCGCAGTTGGCGTTACCTGGAGTTGCCCGTGCGCCAAAAGGGACGCCTGCTGGGATCGGCCGCCTATGATCTGGCGGCGGTAGCGCAGGGTATAGCCGTTGGGTGCTCGCAGGTGTTGTCTCATATCTGGGACCTGGCGGCCAGTTGGCTCTTGATACGGGAGGCCGGCCGCTCGATTGGCTCCTTGCTCCCTGATGCACCTGATCCTTTTCCCATGGTTCCAGGGTCGGATTACGAGAGCAGAGTCTTTCCGCTGGCGGCGGGAAGCGACGAGGAGTTCTTGCGGCTGATCCAGAGCAAGGTGAGGATCAAGCCGGCCGCCCAGGGGAGGTTTGATGCGCTGGCGGAGGCCGGGTGGGACATGCGCGCCGCGCGCCAGGCCGCGAGACAGGAGAGGAGGCAGGGATGACGGAGCCGGCTTTTGATGTCGTTGTGCATGCGACTTTCGAAGCGGGGTTCAAGGTGGGCGGCATTGGCGCGGTTCTGGATGGCTTGTTGCAGGCGCCGGCCTATTGTCGAGCCGTGCGGCGGACGATCCTGGTCGGTCCGATGGATACCACCAATGCGACTGAGATGGCGCGGCTGACCGAACCTCGCAACCGGCTCGAGATCATCTTCTCTTCCTGGCACCAGATCGATGGAGCGCCGGCCGAGCTGTCGGCCGGATTGCGCATAGTCGAGAGTGTTTTCCGCGTCAATCTTCTGTATGGGCGGCGGTCTTTTGCCGAGCCGGCGGCCGGCGAAGAGGGGGCCTGTGAGCACGAGGTGCTGCTGGTTGACGCACGATTGGCGGATCTGGAAGAGACCAACAGCTTCAAGTCGGCCCTCTGGCAGCACTATCGTATCGAATCCGACCGCTATGAGTGGAACCACGAGTTCGATCTGGTGATCAAGGGGGCCAGGCCGGCCCTGGCGGCGCTCAACCTGCTGGTAGAGGAGAAAGAAGGCGCCCGCTGCCTGCTGGCGCACGAGTGGATGGGGATCCCGCTGGCGTTCTGCGCCCAGACGCTGGCGCCCGGTTCGTGGCGTTTGGTCTTTTACGCGCACGAGATGGCTACGGCCCGGGCCCTGATCGAGGACCACTCGGGTCACGATACTCGCTTCTACAACGTGCTCCAGCAGGCGCGGGCGGCCGGCCTGACGCTGGATCAGGTGTTTGGAGACCGGAGCGATTTCTTCAAGCATGCGCTGATCACGCGGGCGAGCCGCTTTGACAATATCCTGGCGGTTGGCCAGTGGGTGGAGCAAGAGCTCAATTTCCTGGGCGGGAATATCGCGGCCGCGAATATCGACCTGGTCTACAATGGGGTTGGCGCGCACGAGATCAGCCTGGAGGAACGGACGGTTTCCAGTGCCAAGCTGCGGCAGTACTGCAGCAACCTGTTGGGGTATCTGCCTGATTATGTCTTTACGCACGTCACTCGGATGGTGATCAGCAAGGGATTGTGGCGGGATATCCGGGTTCTGGAGCATCTGGACCGGCTGCTGGACCGGGAGGGCAAGCGGGCGGTTCTCTTTATGCTGACCAGCACCGAACCGGCCGGACGGGCGGCGGAGGACGTGCGGCGCTGGGAGATGGCGTACGGATGGCCGGTAGTGCATCACGTGGAAAATGGAGACCTGATGGGGCACGAGGAACCGCTGTACCGGGGGATCGAGGCGCACAATGCGCGTTCCCGGGCGATCAAGATCGTGCTGGTGAACCAGTTTGGCTGGAGCCGTGATCGGTGCGGGGTCAAGATGCCGGCCGAGATGCAGTTCGATGACATTCGCCGGGGTACGGACCTGGAATTCGGGCAGTCGATCTATGAGCCATTTGGGATCTCCCAGGTGGAACCGTTGGGATCTGGCGCGCTGTCGGTGGTGAGCAACGTCTGCGGATGCATCCCCTTTGTTCAGGAGGCCGCCCGGCAGGCCGGCCTGGCCCATTTCCCCAATCTCCTTCAGGCGGACTATACGACTCTGACGGGGTGGATGAGGGTCGACTCGGCGTGGGAGGCCCTGGGGATAGATCACCAGGTGCGCGACCGGTTGGAGAGCGCCAACAGCCGCAGCGTGGCCCGGGCGATTTTCGCTACCCTGCCGGTGACGGACAAGCAGGTCCGAGCCTTGTTGAAGCGCGGGCAACGGGTCAGCCGGAGGATGAGCTGGGACGTCGTGGCGCAGGATTATCTGCTGCCGGCTCTGGCACGAGCGGCGTAGAGACCGAGCGCGGCCGGGGATTGGGCTCCCGATGCCGATGATTGTTTTTCTCCTTTTCTTTCTGGCGACAGGGGAGGGAGGGGGCAGCGTGCCAATGGTTCGGGCCAGACGAACGCATGAAAGGCGGCAAATGGGGCACGGCGATGCGGGTTAATACCCTGTAGCGCGCGGATGGGGCGACAGAATGAGGGTGAGGTGGGTCGTCCCGTTGATTGAATGCGTTCATTGATAGCGTTCATTCTATCCTTGTCGGTTTGATACCTCGCAGCTTGCTGCGGGGAGATCCATCGTATGAACGAGGCCTGCGGATGGGCGACGCGCAGCAGTGGGGGACGTGACACCGTTTCTGGTGCAATTCGTGGCCAAGGTGCATGGCAGGCGGGCGCGGCGCGGATAAGGTTCCACATCTCCAGTATAGCACAACTGTTCTACTGGGGCAAGTCTTGGCGGGGGCGGAAAAGCAGGGACCGGATTGGGGCGGGACGCGGCCAGCGGCAGCGTCGAGCTGGAAGGTTGTCCGGGGGCAGGAATGCCGGGCAGACGGAGCGAGAACAGAATGAGAGCAAACAGTCAGGAACCCGGACGGCCAACCCTTGGCCTGCTAATCGCGGCCGGACTGATAGTGCTGGCGGGCGCCTGTGCGCCGGCCGGGGCGCCGACCGCGAGTGCGACACCGGCGCCTGCGCTCGTTTCTAGCCCTGCGCCGG
>WSZX01000230.1 GCA_013139935.1 Ardenticatenales bacterium | reverse complement strand
ATAAAGTATGTTGAGGGCGTTGGCACCTCGTATGAACTAGGTTAGGCCCAAGAGTACCGGCTCGGGGCATGTTCCTTGGCTGCTAACAGACACAATCGCTGGTGTCGTGTGAACCCGGGAAATCTATATCTTGCTTACTCTGTTCAAAACTGCGTTTGAACAGAGTAGTGTTAGGGCTGCCTTGTCAACGTTCAGGAGAGAATTTGACTTATTCTCTATAGTATGCTGCACTGCCCGCAGGCGCAAGTGTGTGCAGCAGCGGAAGCGCAGAGGGGCAGCGCCTCGCTTGTTATTCTACACCCTCGTGTCGTTCAGTTGCCGGTTGGATCGGTCTGTGCCATAATTCGCCATCACCATTGCGCGCTGCGGGATCGGATTATCCGCTACCGGTACTCATTGTGGCCAATGCGCCATCAGTAAGGAGGGAGCATGAAAGAGAGCAGTGGATACAACCGGCGGGTCAGAGCTTGGTGCATGTACGACTGGGCCAACTCGGCTTTTGCCACTACCATTCTTGCGGCGGTGCTCCCTATCTACTATAGTCAGGTGGCAGGCGCGAACTTGCCCAGCGAGGCTGTGGCGACCGCTTATTGGAGCGTCGGACTGAGCGTTTCGCTCTTTATCGTCGCGATTCTGTCTCCGATACTCGGCACTGTCTCTGACGTGATGCGCGGCAAGAGGCGTTTCCTGACCGTGTTTGTTGGGATCGGGATTGTCGCGACCGGGCTGCTAGTGTTGGTGGACACTGGCGACTGGCTGCTGGCTTCGCTTCTGTTTGTCTTTGGCCGGATTGGTTTCACCGGTGCCAACGTCTTTTACGATGCGTTGCTGCCACACATAGCCAGAGAGGACGACCGGGACAGGGTATCGACACGTGGCTTTGCGACGGGCTACCTGGGTGGCGGGTTGCTGCTGGCAATCAACGTAGTGATGATCCAGGTATTGCCCGGCACATGGGGACCGCGCCTTTCCTTCCTCACCGTCGCTGTCTGGTGGGCGATCTTTTCGATACCGATCCTTACGCGGGTGCCGGAACCGCCCTCGGCCACGGCCACCCTGGCTCCCCGACAGACGGTGCTGGGTGTTAGCTTTCGGCGGCTCGCGGAGACCTTGCGCGACGTTCGGAAATATCGCCAGTTGTTCAAGTATCTGATGGCTTTCCTGATCTACAATGATGGAATTGGCACTATCATTGGCGTGGCGGCGATATATGGGGCGGAACTCGGTTTTGGTAGCACCGAACTGATCCTAGCGCTGCTGTTGGTGCAGTTCGTTGGGATTCCCTTTAGCCTGATCTTTGGACGGCTGCCTGGCAGAGCCGACGGTCGGCGTCCTGTGTATCTCGCCTTTATCCTGTTCAGCTTGGTCTCTCTGCCCATTATGGGTGTCATCGGCGTTCGGGTTCTGCCGGGAATGGTGACGGGTGCACCATTGCCGCCCTATGAGGCGACCTCAGAAGCGGTCGGGGAAGGCGTGTATCTCGCGGATGACCCCGCTCTGGGCCTGGCGGGCGCGTGGAAAACCGAGGCGATGGCGGCTGACATGGTTGGTGGTGACCAAGATGTGGTCTATGTGATTGCTAGCGAACCGGGTGCTAGCTGGAGTCTGATGTTCAATGGGCAGAAGATCAGGGTGACTCACAGCTTGGGACCGGATCACGGCGTGTGGGCCGTTGAAATGGACGGCCGGCCTTTGTTGGATGAAGACACGGGGCGACCGGTCACGTTGGATGGCTATCGTCCGACGATGCGCTATGGAGCACGAGAGACCTTCCAGGCCGATGAACCAGGGATCCACACACTCAGCTTGATCAACACTGGTGAGGGCAACAAGGACAGCAGTGGGGTGGTGATGGCGCTAGCTGATGTAGAAATCCTGCCGGCCATCCGTCAGAGCAACCTCGCGGTGATCCTGGGCCTGATTCTGGGTGTAGAGGTCGTTGGCGCTGCGTTGGCGCTCTTGGTGGGGCGGGCGCTGTTCTCGCGGCTTGCCGCCAAGCTGGATACCAAACGCAGCATCATCCTCTCTCTGACTGTGTATATGGTCATCGCCGTGTGGGGGTTCTTTCTCGACTCGGTGGTTGAGTTCTGGATCCTCGCCTGGATGGTGGCGATGGTGCAAGGCGGGAGCCAGGCGCTCAGCCGAAGTCTCTATGCCAGCATGTCACCTGCGGCGAAGAGCGGCGAGTTCTTTGGGCTCTACGGTGTCATGGAAAAGTTCTCCGCGATCATTGGCCCGTTGCTGTTTGCAGCCGCAGTGGCGGCCTTTGACAGCAGCCGTCCAGCGGTGCTAAGCCTCATCGTGCTCTTTGCCGTCGGCATCTACCTGCTGCGACGGGTAGATGTTGAGGAGGGACGTCGGGTTGCCCAGCAGGAGGATGCTGAAATACTGGGGGCAGCTTATACGCTTGAGAATTAATCAGGCCAACACGTAGGGCAATCGTCGGGCAGAGGCAAGGCCGGGCATTTGACAACCGGCGCCAGAGTGCAGTATACTGACTGAGATCGGTTTTCTACGAGATTGTCGGCATGGCAAGATCAGCCAAGCAATTGAATGCGAAATTGACTAGACACGCGGGTGCTTGCCCGCGTGTTTTGCTTTGAGTGGTAGGTCTCATTCACCATACCCAGTCAGGAAAGGAGTCCCCCGTGGATTATGGGATGATCGGCAAGATTGACAAGGCAAGGCGTTATGCCGAGCAGCCAGAACGTGTTAGATTCGATCAGTTCACAGTGACCATCGATGGAGACAATAACCCACACAAGATTGCTTATGCCGAGGGAAGCTGGCATTGTGACTGTGACTTTTTTGCAGGCCGCGGTGTCTGCAGCCACACAATGGCGATGGAGCGAATATTGGGGCAGATGGTGCTGACGCCGGCCGCCGGCATGCGAGCGGCGGGATGAAGGGGGCCTCAAGTGCCCGGCCGGTGTTGGGTTCCAGGTTTGCTCGATCGGAGGACCCCAAGTTCTCCGCTCTTTTCTGTTGTGAGGGGAGGTGGAGGCCACCCCTGCCAGCTTTCCTCACCTGCACTGCCGACAGGCGCAAGTGTGTGCAGCTGGGGAACTGCAGAGGGGACGGTGCCTCGCTTGTTTTTATACACTCTCGGTCTACAGCGTCAAACCAGCCGTCATTGGCAGTCCCTCAGATGGCTGACGTCATTCAGCAACGTCAATCGAGGCGAGCCGGAATCGAACTGAACGATGCTCAGACCGGTATTCCCTCCCGTCGATAGCCGATTGTGGTGACGCAGTCCCAGCCCAATCAGGTGGCAAATCAGAGTCTTGAGGGTTCCCCCATGGCTCACGATGAGAACAGTTTGCGCGGCGTGGGAAACGCGCAGGGATTCGAATTCCTGCACCGCGCGAGCCTGGAGAGCCGCCAGCGTTTCTCCGCCTCCGCGAGGGATATCCCTTCCCTGTGCAAGAGCCGCCAGTTCGTTCGGATAGCGGTCCTCAATTTCAGCATGGGTAAGTCCAGACGAGCCTCCTAGATCGACCTCCCGCCAGGCTGACACCAACCTGGGGCCTAGTCCCACCGCGTTTCCCAGAATGGCGGCTGTCTCTGAGGCGCGGGCCAGGTCACTGCTATAGATACAATCAATGTCCCAGCCGCGCAGCCGCTGTGCCAGGGCACGCGCTTGTTCCCGGCCCTTGTTGTTCAATGGGATGTCGGCGTGCCCCTGGGGAATCCTTGCCTGGTTCCAGTCCGTTTCGCCGTGGCGAACCAGCAAGAGGCGGGCAGGATAGGACGACATGCAGCTAGCCGCTCAACTTCGCCCGAGGACCCGGCGCGCCAACCGGTCCGCCACCTGGCTCTTTGGGCGATTGGGGTCGAGACGGGCAACCGCCGGGCGGCCTGCCTTTTCGGCCGCCGCCAGTTCATAGTGGGCAAAGAGATAGCTCCGCCGGCGCAGAAAATACTCCCACACAGCATCCGGCTTTTCCGCCCTGAATGCATTCCAGGCATCCAGGAAGAGCGGCTTGAGGCCAGCCGCCTCGTCGGCCGGAAGGTATCCCGTTGCCCCGCTCTGGCGGAGTTGGTCACGGAATGGGAGTAGACGGGCAATCAGCACGTCCCCTACCTCTGCCCGGCCGGGTCCGCCCGATTCGCGAATGGTGTACTCTTTGTTGTCAAAGATGTCCTGGAGATGAAGTATCTGTTTCCCCTCGCCGGTAGCATCTGCAAGAACATAGGCCGACGCTGGTCCGGCCGCCAGCCAGCTGTTCAGCAACGAGGCCTCCATTTCGTCCATCAACTCGGCTTTTTCGGTATTGTATATCTCAATCAGACGCGGCCGGTCGTCCGGCGTATCGTCATGGGTGAACCAGTCGAAGAAGCGTAGAGTTTCGGGTTGGCTCATCTCGTGGGCGTTTTCAATGGCATAGTAGTTGTCGAAAAACAGGGCAACGCCGGCCGCATATGATTCGGCAAAGCGCTCCTCTTTGGCAAAGGCGATGAAATCGCGCCGCAGGAAACCGGCCGCGCTTTCCCAGGCCCGGTTCTCTCTGGCAACGGCCTGGTCGAGCTTTAGATGGCACTGCTTGTATTTTTTGCCGCTACCGCAATGGCAGGGGGCATTCCGCCCTGTTTTCGGTGTCATGATGTCCTCTCTGTGGGCCATGGCCACCAAGGCCGCGGCCGGAAGCCGGTTTCTCTTTTCTCCACCTTGCCGCCCGATGGTGATCCGGATGTCTGGTCACTCCCTACGTGATTCGTCGATTCTGCGGCAGTTTCGAATATGAATTGTAATCCAGGGTCAGGATCTGGCAAGTTGTGTCGGACTGTGCCATGAGAGGGCGTGCCGCATGGCGGGTTTGCCACAATCAGGAAGATATGTTATATTTGCTATGGTACCCTACCGTGTGCGTGATGTCACAACGCGTTCTGAGCCAACACCTATACAAAAGGGGTCCTTAATACGCAGAGGGGCTGCGATAGCGCAAGCAAGGCAAAACCTCTCGATAGGCACCCCACCTGCGAGAGTAGGTTCAAAACAGGAGACACACGGCATGGTAGGGACGAGATAATATGAGACCCTTGAGCACTCAAGGGTCTTTTTTTCTGTGTGGGCCCAAGTGGGCGACCGGCGGATATCCATCTGGGGAAAAACTGCACCAGGGTGTTGCGTCAGCTTGGTACGTCCCGAGTGCCAGAGCAGCAAAGCGTCAGAGATCCGAGCACTTGCCAGTTCCCCTGCTGCAGCGCGGAATCGCAGAGGGAACTGCGTCTTGTCTGTTTTTCGACACTCTGGGAATAATCTGGGCTTCGGACATGAGTTCGGACACAACCTGTTTTCGCGACCGTGTCAAGGGATTGGGGGGTACACCCCCCGCTTGCCCTTTATAGGGCGGTCAGCAGGCGGAAAATGACGATTGTCCGAACTCTTGTCCGAACATCAGAATAATCTCTTGACATGGGGGTGATCAATGTGTTATTCTCGGATAGAGTGCAGTTGACTCGCATCGTGGGCCAGCGTGTTCGGTGGCCCGTTGTCGGAGACCTCAAGCATGCAACGTGAGCGCGTGGCAGAAGATATCTATGTCTTTACCAGCGAGTTGTATGCCCGGGTGACCGCGGGCGCCGTCATCACGCCGGAGGGGAGCATCCTCATTGACACCCTGCCCTATACCCAGGAAACCTGGGAGATCAAGACTTTTCTCCAAGACCGTCTCCGGGTTCCGGTTCGCTACGTGGTCAATACGCACTATCACGCTGACCATACTCGCGGAACGTGCTTTTTCCCCGATGCGGTTGTGGTTGGACACACACTTTGCCGCCAACTGCTGGATACGATTGGGCGCTCTGCACTGGAGCAAGCACAGTCACAGTCGGCGGAGTTGATGGACCTGCAGGTGGTGCTGCCCGAGATTGTTTTTGAGGACGGCTGCCTGAACCTGCACCTGGGAGACAAGACGGTCCAATTGATCCATTCGCCAGGACACAGTCCCGATTCGGCGGTTGTTCTCATCCCGGAGGACCGGGTGCTGTTTGCTGCCGATACCATGATGCCCATCCCAACGTTTCTGGATGGAGACCTGGGCGATCTGATCTCCTCGTTGGAGGCGATTGGGAATCTGTCGGTTGACAATGTGGTTCAGGGGCACGGTGAGGTCATGTTGCGCGGTGAGATCAAGAGCATAGTGGAAAGCGATGTTCGGTATCTGCAGACGATTCAGCAACGGGTGGCTCAGGTGGTCGAGCGCGGAGGCGGGGAGAAGGAGTTGCAGAGCATTGACATTGAGAGTTGCGGCAAGTCCCGTATCCCCTTGAATGGCCTGGTGGTCGACCTGCATGAGGCGAATCTCTTCAAGCTTCACCGTGACATGTTGAATGCCTGATCTTCACTTATGGTAAAGTAGGGTTTGCGTGTTTGGCTGCTCCGTGTTATAATCATGACACGTGGGTTTGGGATATTGTTGGTGCGGAAAAGTGGGCGACCCCCACTTTTCTGTTTATCTGGGCATGTAGGTCGGTTTTCAGAGGCGATAGTGGGATGAAAAGCGAATTCCTGTTGGCCTTGAATGAAATATGCGAGTCGCGAAAATTGTCAAGCGACGTGGTGATCGATGCGATCGAGACTGCACTGGTGTCTGCCTTTCGGCGGAACGTGGGGGTGAGCAACGCCCAGAATATCGCTGCCAAAGTAGATTCGGAGACGGGGACAGCGACCATTTTCGGGGAAAAAGAGGTGGTCGAGGCCGTTCAGGATGAGCGGACTGAGGTCGTCATCCTGAGAGCACGCAAGTTCAGCGATGAACCGGTGGCCTTGGGTGACACGGTGATGGTGGATAGCACGCCGCGCGATTTCGGCCGGATTGCGGCGCAGACTGCCAAACAGGTGATACTGCAGCGGATTCGCGAAGCGGAGCGAGAGCAGCTGTACGAGGACTTTTCCGGACGCGAAGGGGAGATCATCAATGGCACCGTTCAAAACGTGACTCCTCAGGCGGTCACGATTGGCCTGGGGCGGACGGAAGCGCTTCTACCACGCAACCAGCAGGTGCCGGGCGAGCGGTACTACCATCATGACAAGGTGCGGGCCTATGTGCTCGAAGTGCGGCGCGCCAGCCGGGGACCGCAGATCATTGTTTCGCGCAGTCATCGCAATATGCTCCGCCGGATGCTAGAATTGGAGGTCCCAGAGATCTACAATGGCCTGGTCGAGATCAAGAGTGTTGCCCGTGAGGCTGGACAGCGATCCAAAGTCGCTGTAGCTGCGCTGCAAGACGGGGTGGACCCGGTAGGGGCATGTGTGGGCATGCGCGGGGTGCGCATTCAGAGCGTTGTTCGCGAACTCAATGATGAGAAGATCGACATCATCGAGTGGAACTCGGACCCTCGCGTTTTTATCGCCAAGGCGTTGAGCCCGGCACGTGTCTCCCAGGTTTATTTGCACACTAATGCTCCGAGTGGGAGAACAGCGACGGTGATTGTGGCCGATGACCAACTCTCGTTGGCGATCGGCCGAGTGGGGCAGAATGCACGGTTGGCCGCCAAGCTGACGGGGTGGCGTATTGACATCAAGAGCCTGACGGAGGCAGCCGTCGAAGCTCTGGCAAAGCGCAACGATCCGCTGGTGGTGGACGCGGTCAGTAAGAATGCAGCCTGGCTAGAGCATGCAGAGATCATCCTGGCGAAAAAGGCCGCCGACAGGCCCATCACGGCCGAGGATTTCCAGACCCTCAACCGCGTCGTCGATCTGATTGAGAGCAAGTTCGTCGAGCGTGCCGAGGCTGAACGAAGAGCGGAGGATGAGGCGCGCAAGGCTGTTCCCGTGCTCTATTGGGAGATGCCACTGAGTATCCTCGAGTTGACCGAGGAACTGGGTGATTCCCTCAACCAGCATGGGTTTGGCACGGTCGGCCACGTCGCGGCCGCCCTCGCGCACGACCCGGACAAGTTCCGGGAGCGAGCCAGCCTGGAGGCCGATGCCCTTGTCGAGGTTCAGGAGCGGATGACATCGGCCGATCTGCCGGCCACAGCCGTGGAGTTGGCTCGATGGTTGGCTGGCGATGAGGAACTCGAGCTGGAAGAAGTGGAAGAACCTGAGGAGCCCGGCGTCGAGTTGGCTGAGGAGACCGAATTGGTTCAGCTAGAGGATTCTGCGGCTGATGATGACGCCGAGAGAGTCGAGTCCTCCATGGAAGAATCCGAACCCGAACCATCCCCGGCCGCACCTTTTGAGGAGCCTCCGTTGGAGGTTCGGATACCCGCGGGCGAGCCGGAACCCCGACCGGTGCCGAAGGTGGAGAAAGAACCAGAGCGGAAGGGCCCCAAGAAGGCAGTTGTTGTACCGGCGCGCCGGGAAGCAGGTGAAAAACCTGTGGGTGCGAAGAAGAAAGGCAAGCGCAAGCGTCGGCGATTGGTCTATGACGAAGCGGCAGGCGCCGTGGTGACCAAGCGTTCGCGGCAGCGCGGTGGGAGATCTGCCTGGGAAGAGCTTTCGGAGTGAAGGTGAAACGTGGGAGCAGCCCGGCACGCAAAACCGCTTGGACCGGTGGGCGTCGGCATGTCCCGATGAGGACCTGCATTGCCTGCCGGCAACCGCGGCCAAAACGCTCGCTCATCCGCATCGTGTCCTCGCCGGGGCAGGGGGTTGAGATAGACCCTACGGGCAAGATGGCTGGCCGGGGAGCCTATCTGTGCCTGGACCGTGCTTGCTGGGATACTGCCTTGAGTTCGAGCAATGTTCTGCCCCGTGCATTGCGCACCTCGGTTTCCACAGAAGATAGGGCTGTTCTGATGGCTTTTCGGGATCAGGAACTGACAGCGGCGCCTGTCGGCGCTGCCAATGGATAATGGCGTACAGGGTGATGATATGACCGAAAAGAGACGAGTCGAGATTCCCAGCTTTATGACGGTACGAGAGCTGGCAGAACTGCTCGAGGTGAGCCCCATTGATGTCATCAGGGAACTGATGAGCAATGGGATTATCGCCAATATCAATCAGCAGATTGACTATGACACGGCTGCCATTGTCGCTGAGGAGATGGGGTTCGAGAGTGCTGTGCCCGCTGCTGCTGAGGCTGACGTGGAAGATGAAGAAGAGGAGCTTCCAAAGTGGCGGCAAATCATCCAGCAGGAGCGAGAGGAAAACCTGCGGCAACGAGCCCCCGTGATCACGATGTTGGGACACGTGGACCATGGCAAGACATCGCTCCTGGATGCTATCAGACATACCGAGGTGCAGGCAGGGGAAGCCGGCGGCATAACCCAGCACATGGGCGCCTATCAGATTCGGCACAACGGGCAGATGATCACCTTTCTGGACACGCCGGGCCATGAAGCCTTTACTGCCATGCGTGCCCGTGGGGCGCGCTCAACAGATATTGCCATTCTGGTAGTCGCGGCCGATGATGGCGTGATGCCCCAGACGCGCGAGGCTTTGGACCATGCGCGGGCGGCCTCGGTCCCCATTGTCGTAGCCCTGAACAAGATAGATAGGGCCAATGCCAACCCGGAACTGGTGAAACAGCAGTTGTCCGAACTGGATCTAGTCCCCGATGAGTGGGGGGGCAGCACCATGGTTATCTCTGTATCCGCCACTACGGGGGAAGGGCTGGATGATTTGCTGGAGGCAGTTCTGTTGGTGGCTGAAGAGACAGACATCCGCGCCAATCCAGCCGGCAAGGTGTTTGGCACCGTGATTGAGGGAAGGCTTGAGCGTGGGAGGGGAGTCGTGGCCACTCTGATGGTGCAGAACGGCACGCTCCGCGTCGGTCATGCCATGGTGGCCGGTACCGTGGCCGGCAAGGTCCGGGCGATGTTCGATTTCCTCGGCGAGCCAATCGTGGAAGCCGGTCCGTCGGTACCGGCACAGGTCATGGGGTTCAGCGCCGTACCCGTGGCCGGAGATCTATTCGAGGTAGTGAGCGACGAAAAGCAGGCCAGGGCAATCGCAGATAAGCGGACCCTAGACCAGGCGGCAGCGGCAGGGCCACGAGAAACGTTCAACTTGGACGAGATTTTTGCCCGTTTTCAGGCCGGCGAAACAAAGGCTCTGAACCTGATCATCAAGGCGGATGTGCAAGGGTCGGTCGAACCGATTGTCAACTCGCTTGAGGGCTTGGTATACGATCAATTGTCCGTCAACATCCTGCGGGCCGATGCAGGGGGTATTACCGAGTCGGATATCATGTTGGCGAATGCTTCCGATGCGATCGTGATCGGTTTTTGTGTAGAGCCGGATGCGGCCGCGCTCAAGCTGGCAGAGGTGCGCAACATCAGCATCCGTACCTATGATATCATCTACAAGCTGATTGACGATGTGGACAACGCACTCCGAGGGCTGTTGGAACCCGAGTACGGAGAGGTTGTCATCGGCAAGGCAGAGGTGCGTGCTGTGTTCCGCGTACGGCGAGCGGGAATGGTGGCGGGCTGTTACATTCTTGAGGGGGAAGCACGGCGTAATGCTGAGGCTCGGCTCTGGCGCGGCGGTCAGGCCATCTGGGAAGGATCCGTGAGCTCTCTCAAGCGCTTCGACGAAGACGTGCGTGAGGTGCGCTCGGGTTTCGAGTGCGGCATTGGGCTGGAGGGGGCAGGTGATTTCCGGGAAGGGGATACGATCGAGTTCTTTGTGATAGAGCAGGTCAGCTAGGCCCACTCGCTTTTTTTCCGTACTGCAAAGGGAGATCAATGCCAACGATTCGGCAGAAGCGTGTTGCGGACCAAATTCGCTCCGAACTGAGCGATCTGTTCCTGCGTCAAACGAGAGACCCCCGCCTGGGCCAGGTGACTGTTACCGACGTGACGATAGACCGAGATCTGGCCTATGCGGATGTGTATGTACACGCATTGGCGGGTGAGGAGCGCCGGTCCGAGGTGATGGATGCGCTGGAGCATGCCAAAGGGTTCTTGCGGCGCGGGATCGGGGCGCGAGTCCGGTTGCGCCGGACGCCTGAACTGCGTTTCTTCTGGGACCCATCTCTGGCGCGCGGGGAGCGGATTGCCCAGCTACTGGACACACTGGCTGTCTCTGCAGCATCTCCCGAGATGAACTCGCCGGAAGAGGAAGAGTGAGCGTGGCGGTGTACGAGACGATTGGGCAACGAGCATGGGAATCGATAGCGAAAGCGGACAGAGTATTGGTTGTCACGCATATAGCGCCCGATGGAGACGCCATCGGGTCCCTGTTGGCGCTCGGCCAAATGTTGCGCCAGCTTGGCAAGACAGACGTCACCCTATCCTGTGACGATGGGGTTCCAGACAAGCTTGCTTTTTTGCCGGGCGCAACCGCGGTTGTCACATCTGTTTCTGATTCTTTTGACCTGGTCATTGTGGTGGACTGCAGCGATGAGGGACGGGGCGGAAGGGTGTTCCGCGCAGCCGTGGGCGGCCGGCCGCTCGTCATCAACATTGATCATCACATTACGAACACCGGTTTTGGCGATGTGAACATTGTGCAGCCGGATACCGCTGCTACGACCGAGATACTGTTTCTTCTAGCGGCCGCATGGGGAGTCACCCTCGACAAGGATACTGCGCAGTGCTTGCTGACCGGCTTGGTCACCGACACGCTTTGCTTCCGCACTGCAAATGCTACCGCCGGAGTCATGAGCATTGCCACCGATCTGATGCAGGCCGGCGCGGACCTCTCGTACATCACCAGTCGGACGGTTAACCGCAGATCCTACGACGCGATTTGCTATTGGGGCACGTTGTTGCAGAGCATTGATCTGGATGATGGGGTCGTTTCGGTGTGCGCCTCCGCCAATGACCATCCTGTGAACGGAGATGCCAGCGTGGTCTCCCTTCTGATCACTGCTAAGGAAGCCGACATGGCCGTTAGTTTCGTAGAGACGGAAAACGGGCAGGTTGAAGTGAGTCTCCGAGCCAAGCCGGGGTTTGATGTGGCTCAGATTGCGTACAAGTTGCGCGGAGGTGGTCACTCTGCTGCAGCTGGCTGTACCGTTGACGGTTCACTGGATGAGGTGGTAGACCAGGTACTTGCCATGATGAAAAAGGCCCGGCGTGGGCAATCACGTGCATAGCACGCAGCCACGCGAATGTATGTTGACGGGCCATGATCTCCGGGATTCTCAACCTGAACAAACCTCGGGGAATGACTTCGCACGATGTGGTCGACGTCGTGCGCCGAGTCGTAGGAATTCGCAAGGTGGGCCATGCGGGGACATTGGACCCGATGGCGACCGGCGTGCTTTTGATCTGCGTGGGGCGCGCCACCCGGCTGGCTGAGTACCTGATGAGATCGCAGAAATGCTATCAAGCGACCGCTCGCCTTGGCGTGGAAACGGACACCTATGATGCCGACGGCAAGGTGCTGCGCGCCGGCCCGGTGGCGGTCGAGCGTGATGTAGTTGAGACAGCGCTTGGCGAGTTCTGCGGGTCGATTTCCCAGGTGCCGCCGATGTATTCGGCTGTCAAGCAGGGGGGTCAACCGTTGCACAGACTCGCTCGTCGTGGAGTCACCGTGGAGCGGGCGCCGCGCCGGGCGTTCATTACTCACATCTCGCTGACCGACTGGTCACCTCCGGATTTCTCTTTCAGAGTGATTTGCTCGGCCGGGACCTATGTGCGCTCACTGGCACATGATCTGGGAAGCAGCTTGGGCTGTGGAGCGCACTTGACGCAACTGCTCCGCTGCCGTTGCGGCCAGTTCGACATTGAGGCTTCTCTTCCGTTAGGGGACCTGACTCCGGACAACTGGGAAACCCATTTGCAGCCGATGGGTGTGGCGGTGGATGGCTTTCCGGTCATCATCCTCGATTCCGGGTCGGTCACTCGGTTGACCCAGGGACAGTCAATTCGCCGGCGGCCAGAGCATCCGGTGGCCGACTTGGCTCGCGTTGACACCTCTGACGGGGTCTTTTTTGCGCTCGTAAGACCCTCTGACGATGGTTCCAGGTGGCTACCCCACAAGGTTCTACTCTTCCCCTCATCATAGCTGAGATGTACCAATGAGAGAGCATCTCAATTCTCTCGCCCTGGCTAACCCTGACAGCCCAACCTGTTTGACCATTGGCGCGTTCGATGGGGTTCATCGTGGGCACCAGCGTGTGCTGCGGAGATTGCTGATGACACAGCTGGCCACCGGCCGTGGTCACTGCCGGATGGCGACACTCACCTTCTTCCCCCTCCCCAAACTGGTCTTGGGCACGCCGGAACCGCACTTTTACCTTACCGCACCCGATGAACGAGCTCGACTGTTGCACGAACTTGGGATTGAGTTGGTGATCACTCACCCCTTTGATGAGCAAGTGCGTACCATCCAGGCAGACCGCTTTGTGGACGCGTTGGTTACACATCTGGATGTGAAGGAGATCTGGGTGGGGGCCGACTTTGCATTGGGATACCAACGCAAGGGAGATGTGCCTTTTCTCCATGCGCAGGGCAAGGCCAAGGGGTTTCTCGTGCATACAGTGGACTTGACTGCCGTGAACGGGATGGTGGTGAGTAGTTCACTCATCCGCCGGGCTCTGAAGGACGGGCGGATCGGAGATGCCAACCGCTGTCTTGGCAGGCCATTCCGTTTGCCCGGCCGGGTCGTATCCGGGGATGGGCGCGGCCGGAAGATCGGCTTTCCCACCGCCAATCTGCAGATATGGGAGGAACAGGCCTACCCGGCACATGGTGTGTATGCCGCTCGTGCGTGGCTGGGTGGTGGTCCCGATGGCGAGAGCTGCCTCGCCGCGGTGAATATCGGCGTACGGCCGACGCTGACGGCAGGGCTCAAGACGGTTATCGAGGCGCATCTGCTGGATTTCGACGGGGACTTGAACGGGAAAGAACTGCGACTTGACTTTCTAGGTCGGATTCGGGACGAGATCAGGTTTGACGGCTTGGATCAGCTAACTGCTCAATTGCAGAGAGATATGGTCCAGATACGTCATGTGGTTGAGCAACTTGACTGACTCGTCCCTTGGGGGGTGTCGAATAGAGGGCAAGGCGTCGTTCTCTCAGGCAGAGAACCCTTGTTCCACACCATCTTTAGGCGGTCTTGTGTTTGGCCAGCACATATCTCTCAAATGCAACGGCCGTCCAGGGAAGCGCAGGGCAGAAGAATTCTGTGTAGATAGCCTTGGCATAGGCTCGGATCTCCTCTTGAGCGTGGGAGCCCATCCGCAGGTTCATGAAATGCATCAGGTTGTGTGCGTCTGTTTTCGCCACCCAGGTGTAGAACAGAGAAAAGCCAGGAAGGAAGATACGCGCAAGCTCACGTGCTACTCCCTTTTGTAGCGCGGCCTGGTACAGGGCAAACGAGCGCTCATAGTGATCGGCCAATGCGGCCGACAGCTCTGCCCCTTCCTCCTCGGCAGTTCTTCCCTCGCTCATCTGTCTGTCTGATTGAGCCTGTCTGCGCCACTCAGTCGGGAAGTAGAAATCGTTCTCTTGAAACGGTGTGTACCGTCCGCTCTGGGCATTGAAGCTCCAGGTTCGGTGCCGCGCCCACTGCCACCAGACAAGCACCGGCGCTCGCACCCTGAACTTGAATTCCACCTGCTCGAATGGAGTGGTGTGCCGGTTGCGTAGCAGGTAGAAGAGTAGCTTTTTGTCCGGTCCTGTTCCTTTGCTTTCACCCAGATACGAGACTCGGGCGGCGTTGACAATCGCGAGGTCGTCACCCATCATGTCCTGGAGTTCAATCCATCCTTTTTCAAGTACGGGGACTCGCTTGCCAATCAGTGCTGTGTGGTGTGCCATCTCTTACTCCTTTCGGGTGCAGTGGGGTTGTGTGTGAACCACAGGGGGATTCTACCGGTGCCGGCTGTCTTGGGCAATAGGTTCTGTGCAGTTGGTCGTGAGCGCCGGGCTCTGGCCGCACCTGAGTCGGCCTGTGCGGCCGACGGGCTGGCCATGCACATGGCGGGTTGTTTCCAGCACGGAAAGAGCCCTGTCCCGCACGAGCGGCTCCTGCGAGTCTCAGGTTCAAGAATCGTCAGATTGCTTGGGTGGCGTCCGGTGCTGCCCGGTCAACTTGCGCGCGCCGGTTCGTCCCCCGTGCCTGAAGATGCTCCAGCGCCCGACGTGGGGACGGCCGTTGTGCGAATGATCGATCGTGGTGATCCTTCATCCCGGATGTGGTGCGACCATCCCGTTGACCAGTGCAACCCACACGAGCGAGAACCTGGCCGGGGATTGGGAGTTGGCGACGCGATTCTACGAGCCCGATGCGGTGGCCCAGTGTCGTTGGGCAATGACAGCCGCGCCCAGTACAACGGAGCTATCCCCCAGGCTAGCAGCCACGATCTGAACTGGCGTGCTCGTCTGGTGAATCAAGTGCTGCTGGGCCACAGTGCGGATGGGTGTCAGCAAGGCTTCCCCCATCGCCTCCACCAGACCGCCACCGTACACAAGCATCTGTGGGTCGAGCAAGTTGACAATGGAAGCGGCGTGTAGCCCCAGGTACCATTGAGCCCGACCGATTACCTGGCGGGTGAGCGGGCAGCCAACTCTGCAGGCACGAGCCAGCACCTTGCTGGTCAGCTGCCCGGGGTCTACTCTATCAAGGTCGTTCACTAGGTTTTCGCGACCGGAAGCGACCCCGGCGCGCAGATCACGCTCAATGGCCCTCCGGCTTGCGACCGCTTCCAGGCAGCCTTGTCGCCCGCACCCGCAATAGGGACCGCCGGCTGCCACGACCATATGACCCACCTCGCCGGCAGAGTGGCGAGTTCCGCTGCGTAGCTTGCCATCGATGATGATCCCTCCCCCAATGCCGGTGCCGATGAATATCCCCACCATGTCCTGGGTGCCCCGTCCAGCGCCCAGCACGAGCTCGCCCAGCGTGCCGAGGTTCACGTCGTTTTCTACAAACACCGGCAAATCCAGCTCATCGGCTAGACGCTGGCCAAGCGGAACGTTCTCCCATCCTGGCAGGTTAGGAGCATGAAATACAACGCCGGTATGCGGGTTCAGGGGGCCCGGCGCCCCAACTCCCACCGCGGTCACCTCGGACACGGAGATGCCCGCGTCTCTGGCTGCCTGGTGGATGGCCTGCCCGATGCGCGCAATCACGTTTGCCGGACCCGACTCGGCCTTGGTTCGCTTTTTGGCGCTCCCCAGTATCTTGCCGTCCGCTCCAACCACAGCCGCCAGGATTTTCGTTCCTCCCATGTCCACGCCGATGAACCGTCGCTTGGCGCCGCTACGGGTGCCAGTCACGGGGCCAGACCCACGATCGCGAATGTCATTCAATTGCCACGACAGTCAGTTCCAGACTGCCGGCCGGCGTTTCAATCTGTACCGTCTCGCCGACCTGCCTGCCGAGCAGAGCTGCGCCCACCGGTGATTCGTGGGATATGCGGCCGTTTGCCGGTGAAGCCTCGGTCGGGCCGACTATGGTAAAGATCTCTGGTGGTGTTCCATCCTCCGTCACCGTCACCTGACTCCCGATCTGGATCTCGCCGGTAGGGAGATTGTCTCCAATGATCTTTGCCCGGCGCAGGATAGCTTCTAGATCCAGGATCCTCCCTTCATTGAAGCCCTGATCCTGTTTGGCGACTTCATAGTCGGCGTTCTCGCTAATGTCACCCTGCTGAATGGCGGCGGCCAAGCGCTCTGCAATCGCTGTACGCTTTTCGGTGGACAGAAACTCCAGTTCATCGAGGACCTTCTGGAGGCCATCTGGAGTCAAATAGTGTACTCGATCTATCATGTTCTTCCTACCTGTACCTGTACTTAGTCACGTGACGTCTGTTGAGGAATCACGTTTGCCGGCTTTTGTGCGGCCGCCACGCAGCAGGCGCCTGCCGACTGCCAATGCTGTGGCCAATGCAACCAGCCCGGCGGCCGCGATGCCAACTGTGCGTGGCTGAATCCCTGGCATCACCACCTGGCCATCGCCATATTGCCTGAAGAGTTGGCCCCATTTGGTCTCCAATGCGGCCTTTACTCTCTTCCGGCCGACAAGAGGATACCAGTAGACATTGTGATAGAAATTGCTGGCGAAATACGACCAGGGGACCAGGGGTGTGCGCAGCAGAATGCTCTCAAGCGGCTTGAGCGGGCCGTGATAGATTGCTTTCTGCCCCTTGCTGGCAAATGTTTCCGTCTGAACAAAGCGCCAGCTTGGTTCTTGATCGATGTCATATCCCACAATCTCAATCTCACGTGGGTCCCCTATGCCCAGGCCGCGTTGGTGCGCCAAACGGATGAACGGGAGCGACATGGGGTCAAATCCCTGCAGTTTGGCCGATATGGCATCAATGGCTACCTGGTCGGCCGAGGCCAGGATGATGTCTTTTTCGTGCCAACGCATTGCGCGCGGCCCAGGGCCGTCGCCGGCAAAGGTGCCATCCATCACTGCGAAAAGGCCCGGATGAATATCTTGTTGGATCTGCAGAAGATCCACCACCGTCTCGTGGATGACGCCGTGCGTCCAGTGCCGCCTATTGCTGAGCAAGCCGCCGAATGCGTTCTTCATCGCCCCGGTGATCGTGGTAAAGACGTGGGTTTTGACGGTGGGAAATTGGATGATGTTGCGGCCATAAAAGCAGCGAGGAATGTGCACTCCTTCTGGATAGACCTTGTCCAGCACCAAGAATGGCTCTTTGGGTTCGTACCGGACCCACTCAAATTCTGGCTCGTACAGGTGCCAGCTCGGGACCCCATGTTTGTCGGTCACGAAACGCTGCTGGTTGTTTCTTTCTCCCACATAGGCGTTGACTACCACTGTCTCGTTGTGGGCTGCGATGAGCCGTTTGTACCCATCGGTACGCATCTGCCGGATAGCCCCCTCCAGCTGCCAAGGGGTGGTAGAGCAGGCTGGATACCAGGTCTGCCAGGAGATGTTGATCTTGAGCAGTGTTTCCTTGTCTTTGGGGAGGGCATCCTCATAGTTGGCCAGCTTCAGGAGCCTGCCGTAATCCTCCACGACGGTCTCTGGAGTGGTCTTGAGAACCGCCACTGTTCCTTTGCCGGGGAAATCTGCCATCAGTTACTCCTTACAAACACCAAATGCCTCGCCAGTATTCGATCTGGCGAGGCAGCATGCGCCAAAGTATAGCCCATCTGCGATAAGCTGTCTAGTGACGTTCGTCGAGCACAAGCTATGACCATGTTCAGCCATGATGCCGCCCGCCCGCGCCCGGAGTTGATGTGTTTGACCTGATGATAATCGCGCCAAACAGTCGCTCTTGATGCACTGTGATATCGCGCTGTTTTAGCAACTCCAGTGTGGCAAGCAATGTGACGGCGACCTCTAGCCGACCGACGGCCGCAGCGAGCATCTCATGGAACAGAAGCTGATGGTGCTGCTGAAGCTCCTGAAGGATCATCTCCATCCGACCCCTTGTCGTAATCCGTACCTGAGGTACCATGATATCAACAGGTGGGGCGAGAGGAGGGACGCTCAACGCTTCTCGCACGGCCGCCACCAGGTCTGCCAGTGTCACCTCCGTGAGATCGAGTTGCGCCTCGGGTCTTGGGGGCGGCACCAGTCGCAAGAATGTGCGCCACCCTTGCCGTTGGCGATCATTGAGGTTGGCGGCCGCCGCTTTGAACTGTTTGTACTCCTGCAACTGGCGTGCCAACTCGTCCGCCAGGTCTGGCTCCCCCGCGGGCGCTGGTGTCGGTTGGCGCGGCAGGAGCGCCGTTGATTTGATCAAGATGAGCTTGGCCGCCACCACCAGAAATTCGGCCAGGGCATCTGGTCGAGCTTCTTCGAACTGCGCGATATGCGAGAGATACTGGTCTGTCACCTGGGCCAGTGAGATTCGTGTAATCTCCAATTCCTGTCGCTCAATCAAGCTGAGGAGCAGATCTAGGGGACCCTCAAAGACCGGCAGACGCACGCGGTAGGTCTCTGTCATTGGCCCATCCAGGCCCAGAGGACTGCGATCACGACCATCACCACGGCAAAGAGAGCCGACCCAAGCAGGATGCCCCCAAGCACTCGCCTCTCGAGTTTTTTCTTCTCCACCGTGTGTTGAGCCAACTCGCTGAGGCGGTCACGTTCCACTTTCCGGAACCGCTCCAACCGCGCCTCGGCCTGGGCTGCTTCGTGCGCTTTGATGACGAGCGCCTCCGACTGCTGCAGTTGAAGCCTTTCTCGAGTGTCCCGAATGCGAGATTTGAACATGATTTCCAGCATGTCTAGAGGCCCCCCGCAGTTGGTGCAGCTTTCCATACCTGCCCAGTCTATCTGTCTGCACGCCGGGCAAGCGCGTACGATGTTTGTGCCGCATCGACTGCACAAAGGGCGCTCCACCCGATCAAGGAACCCGCAGCTTGGGCAGAGTGACCGATAGAGGTTCAACGTGACGCCGCAGAAGCGACAGTGGACCGCAGTCTCATCTTGAATATCGGCTAGAGGGGCAGTGCAATTGGGGCATTCCAACTCGGGCCACTGCATCAGTCAACCTTCTTTCCATCCAGTCCGGGGTTTGAGCACGCAATAGACAAAGTTGTTCATCTCAATGGTGTCTACCGTCTCGTATTGCTGGCCGATCGCCTGGAGTACAGGGTCAGGGTAGAACTATGCGCGAAAGATGATGACCCCAAATGCTTGGTCGTTTATCATGGCAAGCAACTCGTCCATTTGCAGTTCATCGTTCAGGAATAGATTGCGCAACTGGGTCGGGTTGGTCACCACGTCGGCGCCAGCAAAGAAGGAAAAGCCGGCCTCTTCGCTCAGGGGCGGTCCGTCTGCATCTTGAATGTAGGCGGCGATCCGCTGTCCAGCCGCTATGTCGGCGGGCGTCGGAGGCCGTCCCAGCAAGGTCTGCCCGGCGGTGTCCACGTAGGGAACTGGGCGTGGCGGTTGGGGACTGGAGCAGGATGTCTGTGGCGCGATCATGACCTCGATCGGGCGTCCAGCCAGTCCGGCTATGGCCTGGCCCAGTGAAGTATGGGTGGGTAGGTGAAACACCAACTGGGCCTGCAGCAAGAAGAGGATGGGGATGGCCGGCATCAGCACGGCATACCCTTTCGGGAACCGCCGTTCCGTCCAATTGAGCAGTTTCCCAGCTCCCAGTCCGCTCAAGATGCATGAGGCGGCGATGGCGGTGGTAAAATACGATTCGCCGGCTCCCCATTTGCCTGCCATGGCGCTGCCGGCGACCGAAAAGATGAACCAGACGGCAAAGATGGAAAGTCGTTGCCAGTACAACTCGTAGATCACCAGGCCGGCCGCCAGCAGTGTCAATACTGTGTGCAAGCGGAACCATTGGCGGTAGAGACCGATCGCCTGCTCCAGGAGCCAGGGGTTGGCATTGGCGACGATGGTGTTGAGCCACCATTGTCCGCCAGTAGCCAGGTTGATCGCTCCAAAGAGGCCGATGGCGACGGCCGCGAATAGGACCGCCAGTTGTATAGCCCTCCTGGGTCCGCGGAGAAAGAGGAAGGCAAAAGCGGCCGCGCAGGTGACGATGGCCGTCTGTTTGGTAAAGCCGGCCGCCAGCAGCAGAGCCAATCCCGGTAGCAGTCGCAAGCTGTCTCGCCAATAGGAGACTCGCGAATCCTGTGCACCACGGTCTCGCTTCTGTTCAGCGCCTCCTCTGTTCGCGGCAGGGAGATTGGCCACCGCTTGGCCAATCGTCACAATCGCAACTGTTTCAAACATCACCATCGTCATGTGCAGCCGGAACAGCGGACCCACGTGATAGACATAGTTGGAAGCCAGGAAGGCGAGCCCACCCAAAGCAGCCAGCCAGGGACGACCAATGCGTTTGTGGATGACCCACCCGATTGTGCCAGCAGTGATGAGTGTGGCGAGAAAGGAGACCAGCCGGCCGACCCAGTACTGAGGCCCGACCAACCATATCAGAGGTACGATCAGGAGATGGAATAGAGGAGGGTAATTAGATGAATAGAACGGGTAGCTGCTGTTGTCGCGGTACGGCCATTGCCCACGGCTGAACAGCAGGCTGTCCATTAACTCAAAACCCTCTCCCTGGTCATAATCAAATGGGAAGCGGAAAAGCGCCAACGCATAGCTGGAATAGATCACCAGGTAACCCAGAAAGACCGTCAACGCCAGCAGGATCAGGAGGATGCAGAAGAGTCTGTGTGCGCGCACAGCAGATGCCAGGGTCACGATTCAGGCCGGACGAGCCCCAAAGGGAATCAAACTGATGCCGAGGATAGCGATGAGAGCAGCGGCCGTCAACGCCAATTGTTGTACCGGGCCGATGCCGTAGTGCCTCCCCGCGCCCATCATGTCGGATATCAGGATGGCAATGATCGCTGTCAGCCCCACTGTCAGCAGAAACAGTCCGAGGTGCCGTTTGGTAACCATCACACTCGCTCTAGTCAGAGTCCTACGCAATTATAGCCGAATCGCGGATGGTTGAACAATCGCAGCAACTGAGGTTCGGATCCACGTTCGGAAATACACACCTATATGCGCTCCCTTGCTGGCCGCTGGAGACAAACGGTGGGCAAGTACATGGCGAAGCGATCCCGATGCCCCCCCCGCAATCGCAGGTCTTGGCCACGTGGATTGGCGGTTTCCGAGCCCGCGTCTGAAGCTCAACTGCAACTCTGGTTGGCCGGCCGCGTAGTGGGGGATAGTGATAATGGAGACGAGTATCTGGCGCTACCCATCGTGCCATGTGAGCGCCACGTGGAGCCAGGTGCAGGTCAAGGAGTGGCCAGAATGAACCGATCTGTAACTGATTATGAGCGCAATTGGGCGGCGCTGGCCCACGCTAGTACCTTACTCACGGTCCTGGTGGGGTTTCTAACCGGTGGGGTCGGTAGCATCCCGTTGGCTCTGATCCCGGTGGCAATCTATGTTGCTTTCCGCGCCAAGTCCCGGTATGTGGCATTTCATGCATTGCAGGCAGTCACGTTGCAGCTCGCCGGTCTGATCATCTACGCCACCGGTCTGACCATCCTTATCATCGGGACGGTGATCGCCTGGGCGGTGACCGGACTGTTAGCCATCGTCCTGGTTGGGGTTCTGCTGATTCCCCTGGCCGTGCTCGTCACCCTGGTGCTTGCCCTCTTTGCTCTGTTGTTTCCATTGACCCTGTTGGGCTATGCGCTGTTTGCAGCCGTGGACACAGGCCGTGGGGGGGACATTCACTACCGCTGGATAGGTGAGTGGCTGCTGGAAATGGAGCCGTCCTGGTTTCCGCGGCAGAGCGGAATTCGGTAGCGCTTCTCTGCGACTGAGGATTCGGACCGTTTCCGAGGGTTTCCCGGTCTAGGCGCGGGGCTCGGCCGGGAGATCACTGTGGCGCTGTCGAGGAGGGTGTTGATAAAGGGTCTTCCGCGACGGGAGCGAGAGGCAGGGGTGACGAAGGGGGCGCAAAGCGCCCCCTTCGCCACCCCTGCCAGCTTTCTTTCTGCAGCAGCGGGACTGCAGAGGGGACGGCGCGTCGTATGTTTCTCTACACCCTCTCGAGTATCGTTGACAACTTTTCCCCTTTGGTCTAGAATAGCAATCGCTCAGTAGTCGAACGCGAGTGGAGGCTTGAGCGGGGAGCGCCCACGGGTTGTCGCTCCCTTTTTGTATGTGACAGCCAAGTGCCGGAAAGAGCCGGGAGTTGCAGCAACATGAACGAATACAAGACCGAGCAAATCCGCAATATTGCCTTGATTGGCCACGGAGGGGCGGGAAAGACATCCTTGACCGAGGCAATGCTGCACGATACGGGTGTTATCACGCGGATGGGGAAGATTGAGGATGGCAGCACAGTCTCTGACTTTGATGATGAGGAGATTCGTCGCACGATGTCATTGAACACCAGCCTGATCCCTTGCGAGTGGAAAGGACACAAGCTCAATCTGCTGGATACCCCTGGCTATCTCGATTTCGCGGGCGATGTCAAGAATGCCCTGCGGGTGGTAGAAGGGGCGCTGGTTCTGATCGATGCTGTTGCCGGCGTAGAGGTGGGCACCGAACTAGTTTGGGGATACGCTGACGAGCGGGAGCTGCCTCGGATGGTTGTCGTCAGCAAGATGGATCGTGATAACGCCGATTATCAGGTCGCACTAAAGGCGTTGAACGACGCCTTTGATGCCACCTTTGTTCCCCTTGTGCTTCCAATCGGCAAAGAGCAGGGTTTTGAGGGGGTGCTGGATCTCATCTCCATGAAGGCGCGCATCGGGGCAAAGGGGGAAGCTGGCGATGCGCCGGCCGATCTGGTTGATGAGGCGGCAGAGTGGCGCGAGAAGCTGGTCGAGGCAGCGGCAGAGGGGGACGATGGTCTGATCATGAAGTACTTTGAGGATGAGGAGCTCACCGAGGACGAGATCAGATTTGGCCTCCAGGCGGCCATGAGAGCAGAATCGCTCGTCCCGGTGTACTTTGTCTCAGGTACTGCCAACGTGGGCGTGGTGCCTCTCATGGAAACGGTCATTGATCTGTTTCCCTCTCCGGCCGATGCTGGAAGCGATGAAGGCGAGGGGGTCAAAGAGATCGAAACGCTGCCAGTCGACAGCAGCGCGCCGTTGGCGGCCCTGGTCTTCAAGACCTTCACGGACCAATACGGCAAGAGATCCTTTTTTCGGATCTTTTCTGGGTCCATCGAGTCTGACACCCGTGTGCAGAATTCCAACAAGCGGCAAGAAGAGCGAATCGGGCAATTGTGCGTCATGCGCGGTAAGGAAGCCTTGCCTGTCCCCCGGCTGGCTGCCGGCGATATTGGCTGCGCGGTCAAGCTGGGAAACACTGAAACGGCGGACACACTGTGTGATCGAGGGCATCCCATCACCATGAAGCTGGCGAGCTATCCGACTGCCGTTTATGAGGTCTCTGTTCACCCGCGGACCCAAGCTGACCAGGCCAAAATGGCGAGCTCACTCAGTCGCCTCTCGAACGAGGACTTGACTCTGAACTGGCGGATGGACCCGATCACAAAGGAGACAATCCTTTCGGGAATGGGTGAGGTACATCTGGTGGTGGCTATCAAGCGGGCAGAGACGCGGTTCGGAACCCAACTGGACACGGCCGTTCCCAAGGTGCCTTATCAGGAGACGATCACCAAGACGTGCGCAACCCGATATCGCCACAAGAAGCAGACCGGTGGATCTGGTCAGTTTGCCGAGGTCCACTTGCGGGTGGAACCGTTGAAACGCGGCGAGGGGTTCGAGTACGTTAATGAGGTCGTTGGCGGCCGGATCTCCCAATCGTATATCCCCTCCATTCAAAAGGGGATCAAGCAGGTGATGGCACAGGGAGTCATTGCTGGTTATCCAGTAGTAGACGTGCTGGCCGCTGTCTATGACGGCAAGGAGCACCCGGTGGACTCGAAGGATATCGCCTTTCAGATCGCCGGCCGGGAGGTTTTCAAGCTGTGTGTTCAGGGAGCGGGCGCTGTGCTGCTGGAGCCAGTATACGACATCAGTGTTGTGGTCCCTATAGAAAACATGGGTGACACGATCGGAGATCTGAACACTCGCCGGGCACGCGTCCAAGGGATGGACCAGGAGGGAACCAAGGGCGTAATCCGGGCACAGGTACCATTGGCAGAGATCCTGCGCTACGCCAATGACCTACGGTCGTTTACCGGCGGGCGGGGTTACTATACCCTCGAATTCTCTCACTATGAAACGGTGCCCGCGCACGTCCAGAAGGAAATCGTTGATAGGATCAAACGCGAGAAGGAAGAAGCCTGACCTGTCCGCATCCGCCGATCAGCCGGCTTCTTTCGAGAAGGCCTGCGCACACTGGGGCAGGCCTTTTTTCCTATAGGCTTATCCTTTCGCGGGCAATGCTCAACAGCCAGAGCAGGAGCCTCTGAAACAGAGATCGTGTCTCCAGGGCACAAAGCCCGGCGTGGTAGGCAGCCACCGCTTGATGCCACCGCCTCTGCTTCATCTGTACGCTTCCCAGTGCCATCAGAACCTCTCCTTGCCGGTTTCCGTCTCCCAGCTCGGCAAAGATCTCGGCTGCTCGGCCGTAGTGGTGGATGGCAGTTTCTCGTTCTCGAACTCCGGCGTACACACTGCCTATGTTCCCCAGCGCCTGGGCTGCCCTGCTCAGGTCTCCCAGTTCCTTAAAGCTGTCGTGAGCTTCCTGCAATGCGGCCAGCGCCGCTGCCTTTCGGCGCTCAATCCGGTGAATTACACCGATGTTATTCAGCATTTCGGCCGCGTTGAGCAGGTCGCCGCCGGCAAGGAACGCCTTGCGTGCTTCCGAGTATGCCTCCAGTGCTTCAGGATACATGCCATCACGGAAATGGCGCAACCCTCTTTCTACCAGCGAGCCTACATCCCGAGTTTCTGTCATGGGGTTTCCCAAAAAGGGGGGGGGCGGCCAACCAGATCGGACGCCGTTCCCGTTGCAGGTCCGCGCCGCAAGAGGGAGACTGGTAGGAGTGAGATCAGGGAGCTTGCCGCCCTAATCTCACCCCCACATCTCTCTCCTCCCCCGGCGGGGCCTGTTGTCCACACCCTCTAGTACGTGATTTCCAGCAGGGCCTCGGCAATTCCCCGCAACTCCTCGGCTGGCATCTTGCTCAGGCGAATGGAGGTTTGCAGGTAGTCGGTGTTGAGTGGATCCACCACAAAAGCCTGCACATCTTCCGGCAGGTGCTCGAGTGCACGTGTTTGGCGCATCCTCTTGTGGATCGGATTGTACTCGTGGTCCAGGAAGGTATCTAGAGGTGTCTGCAGGAACTCTGCCAGCACCTCCAATTCTGTCAATGGTATGGCGGTCTGGCCATACTCGTACGTAGAGATCCGGCTGACCGGCACTCGGAGTTTCCTGCCGCATTCGTGCTGTGTCCTCCCCAAAGCCAATCGCGCTGTTCGCAGCAAGGCCCCCACTACCCGATTGCGCAGAGTGAGCAGCTCATCCATTGGCAACTGTTGCCCTCCGGCGTCCTCTAGCATCCGATCACCAAAAAAGTGCTCCACCGGTACGTCAACCAGGTGGGCAAACCCCTCGAGCTCAGGAAGAGAGATCGGTCGCGCGCCGCGCTCAATGTCGGAAAATCGGCCTGTTGGTATTCCCAGAAAGGCGCTGCAATCGCCCTGGCTCTTGCCGGCCGCCAACCGGGCATCTCGTATGAGAACCCCCAGGATTCTGTTCCGCAGCAGCAGTCTCTCTTTGGATGACATGGTGGCCTCCTTGGTCTGGCTGGCAACGATCGTGCGCTTTGCATGTCTGCCACTCTGCAGGGCAGAGGGGTGCAGGCGAGACCTGCAGAACCAGTCTCCCTGTAGCCCATGTTACCAGAGAACCGGACGCGATGCAACCAGGGTGACTGTTGCGGTGGCAGCGTCGCGCCCCTACCATAGCCAAGTTGTCGCACTCGGGACCATAGCAGTTGGCCCGTTTTCGTGGCCAATCTGGTTCTGCGGCGAATGGAACTCCTCTCGTCTTGCCATTCACGACCCTCTTTTCTCTGAAAGCCGCTACAGACTGAGTTTCAGGCCCGGGTTCGGACAGTTGGGTAGAAGCGCCGCGTGATTGTCACCTCTCGACGGCAGAGCTAGAGGGAAGAAGCGGGAATGCGTGGGGGAGAGAGTGGCACCCAACCGGAATTCCCTGTACAATAGCTCATCTCTGGGAGGGAGACAGTCATGCCAAAGAGAATTGTGTTTGCGTTAATCCTGTTTGTGATCCTGCTCGGAGTCGGCTGTGCACCCGAGCCAACCGTCACCCCTACACCTACACCAGATCCACAGGCGTTGGCAGCGCTGGCCGGTTCAGCCATGCAGAAGGTAGAATGGCTCCACTTTGTCATCGAGCGAAACGGATCACCCGCCTACATAGATGCGGAAAAAACCCTGGTTTTCCGCCGCGCCGAGGGGGACTATGCCGCTCCCGACCGGCTGCAGGCGGCTGTCAAGGTAATGG
>WSZX01000013.1 GCA_013139935.1 Ardenticatenales bacterium | reverse complement strand
TACATGACCGAGACCTTTCGCGCCGGTATTCAAGCCATCGGCAAGGGCCAGCACGAGGCGGCTCACGCAGTGGGCATGACCCGCGGGCAGACCCTTCGTCGAATCGTGCTTCCTCAGGCGTTTCGCATCGTCATCCCGCCTATCGGCAACGATTTCATCGCCATGCTCAAGGACTCTTCCCTGGTTTCCATCATTACCGTCTGGGACCTCACTTTCCGGGCGACAAAGATCGGCCGCCAGAACTTTCGGAACATTGAGACCCTGATCATCGCGGCTGCCTTTTACTGGGCCCTGACGGTGGTCTTCCAGTTCCTCCAGGGCAAGCTGGAGGCTTACATGGCTCGCGGTGAAAGGAAGGTGGAAACATGACCGGGCAGCACGGCGGAGGAGCATCGATGATCAAGGTGCGTGGTCTACACAAGTACTTTGGCCCCTTGCACGTCATCAAAGGAGTCGACCTGGACGTGATGCCCCGCGAGGTGCTCGTCATCATCGGCCCTTCTGGCAGCGGCAAGAGCACGTTCCTGCGCTGCCTCAATTTCCTCGAACAGCCCTCGGCCGGCACCATTGAGATCGACAATGTGGAGATCAAGGCCGGAGAGCGGGCTCGTGACCAGCGCCGGCACATCCGCGAGATCCGCCAAAAGGCGGGGATGGTCTTCCAACTGTTCAATCTGTTTCCTCACATGACCGCCTTGGGCAACGTTATCGAAGCTCCCATTACGGTCAAGGGGATGTCCAAGGAGCAGGCCATCGCCAAGGCGGAGGACATGCTCGAATGGGTGGGCCTGTCCGACAAGCGGGACGAGTACCCGTCCCGGCTGTCGGGTGGGCAGCAGCAGAGGGTGGCTATCGCCCGCGCCCTGTGCATGGAACCCAAGATCATGCTGTTCGATGAACCCACTTCCGCCCTCGACCCCGAATTGATCGGCGAGGTGGTCGAGGTCATGGAACGGCTGGCGGATGAAGGCATGACCATGGTCGTCGTCACTCACGAGATTCACTTTGCCCGCGATGTTGCCGACCGCGTGATCCTCATGGACGATGGTGTCTGGGCCGAGATAGGCCCTCCCGATGAGTTTTTCACCAATCCCAAGGAGGAGCGCACTCGCCAGTTCCTGGCGCACATTCTGTAGATTCACCTCTTTGTTCTTGTTCAGAAACAACTTGGCCCTTTTGTGACCGCTCCACCCGTGAATCACCATTCAAAACGGGAGGTTATTCCTTAACAAGTGCTTCAGACGCAGGACGAGATGCCAACCAAGTGTCCATCACAGTGCCGTTTGGTGGCATGCCATCTTGTTGCCGCGGCGCCTCGGATATCCGGATAGGAGGATTGATCATGTTCACAGCTATGGGGTGGCCCAATCTTTCCAGCGGACTCTAGCTGGTTTATCTTTTGGGCAAGGATCAGGTTTTCCTGCCCCGGGGCAGGACGATGAGAGACATTCCGCTCTCTTGGGCCTGGCGCCAAGAAACCCGGACCAATTCTGCAACGTGGTTTCGGCGACCTCCAGCCATACCCGTCCCGGCTTGCGTGTTTTGAGTAGGGAGAGCAGGTTATCAGAACCTGACTGCTCGTTTCATGAGTTACTCTGGGCCTCCGCCGCCTGCCTCATAGGCAGGCGATCGGGCGGACCCTTGTGACAGGAGAGGTACCAATGAGACCTAAACTGAACATCCTCAGTGACCAACTGGCGGAACAGATTATCGCTGAGGGCTTTGAATTGCTTATGGACCCCGGGATTCGGGTCCATAATGAGGAGGCGCGGCGGTTGCTGGGCGATGCCGGTGCGGACGTGGATTTGGAGAGCCAAATCGCACGCATCCCAGAGACCATCGCTCGGCGAGCGCTTGAGACCGCCCCGTCCGAGTTCTACTTGTACAACTTCGAGGGAGAAGCAGCCGTTCACTATGGCGGCGACAGCGTGCAGTTTGACCCCGGATCGACCGCCGTCACTGTCCTCGACAGCGAGACGCAGGAACAGAGGGTTCCATTGACGGCCGACTTTGTGCGGTACGTCAAGCTCGTCGAGATGATCCCCCAACTGGACGCCCAGAGCACGGCGATGATATGCTTCGACGTCCCGGAGGAGATCGGGGACCTCTACCGCCTCTATCTGGCGCTCAACTACACCCGCAAACCGATGATCACCGGCGCGTTTCGCAAAGACACCTGGTGGACGATGAAGGAGATGCTGGTCGCGATGGCCGGCAGTGGGGAGGCGCTGGCCGCGAAACCGACGGCGGTTTTTGATGTCTGCCCCTCGCCTCCGCTGCTCTGGAGCGACCTGACGTGCCAGAACATGATCGATTGTGCGCGTCATGGGATTCCGTCAGAGCTGGTGTCCATGCCGTTGGCGGGCGCCACGTCGCCGGTCACCCTGGCCGCGGCGGTGGTGCAACACACGGCCGAGTGCCTGAGTGGCGTGACGATCTGCCAACTGGCCCAAGAGGGAGCGCCAATCGTCTGGGGTGGCTCACCGGCGACCTTTGACATGCGCCACGGCACCACGCCGATGGGCGCGGTGGGTACCTGGATGATCGACTGCGCGTATACTCAGGTCGGCAAGGCGCTGGCCCTGCCCACCCATGCCTACCTGGGGATGAGCGACGCCAAAGTGGTGGATGCCCAGTGCGGCCTCGAGTCGGCCGGTGGAACGATAATGGCTGCGCTCGCCGGCGTCAACATGGTAACCGGCGCCGGTATGATGGATTTTGAGAGCTGCGTAAGCTACGAGAAACTCGTCATCGACGCTGAGATCATCGGCTCGGCCAAGCGACTGGTCGCCGGCATTGAAGCCCGTGACCAACCGATAGCCCTGACGCTCATGCGCGAGTTGGGCCACCGGGCGGACTATTTGGCGCAACCCCATACGCTAAAGTGGTTCAGCAAGGAGTTTTACCTCCCTTCTGCAGTCATCGACCGGGGCTCGCTGGATGCGTGGAAAAAGCAGGGAGCCAAGACTGCCTTTGAGCGCGCCCGCGACCGCGTGAACCAACTCGTGGCCGCCTACCGCCCGTCGCCGATCTCGGATGACCTGCGTGTAGAGCTGCGGGAGATTACGACCAGAGCAGCGCGCAAGTTCGGTATGGACGAGCTGCCTCAGCTGCCGGAAGACTAGAAGAATCAGGAGGTATCGAAATGTCAAACGACCTTTTAGAGCAGATTACCGCCAGCCTCGTTGATAGTGATCCGGATGGGACGGCGGAACTGACCCGGCAGGCAATCGGCGCCGGCATGGAGCCCATGACGATTATCGACCGGGGGCTGGTGCCCGGCATGGACATCGTAGGCGAAAAGTTTCGGACCGGTGAGTACTTTTTGCCCCATCTCATCATTGCCGCCAGTGGCATGAAGCAGTCTATGGAGTTGCTGGAGCCGGAACTGAGCCGGCGCGGCGAAAAAGCGCAGACGCTCGGCACGGCCGTCATCGGCACCGTCAAAGGGGACATCCACGAAATCGGCAAGTCGCTGGTGGCGACCATGATCGCGGCCAATGGCTTCCAGGTGCACGATCTGGGCGTGGACGTGCCCACCGAGGCATTTGTGGCCAAGGTGAAAGAGACCGGCGCCAACCTGTTGGGACTGTCGGCGCTGCTGACGACCACGATGACAGCACAGCGTGAGATCATCGAGGCGCTTGAAGAGGCCGGCATCCGCGACCAGGTAAAAGTGATGGTCGGCGGCGCGCCGGTCAGCCAAGAGTGGGCTAGAACCATTGGCGCTGACGGCTATGCCGAAGATGCGGTGGGCGCCGTCGAACTGTGCAAGGAGTTGGTGGCCTAGACGGCGGCAGCGCCGTTCACAACGGTGTGATGCGGGCCCCTGACCTATTCGGTCAGGGGCCCGTTATTTGTGCAATCCCGCATCTGTGGGTCTTTGAGTGGAGCGGACAGACAACGGGGTTGACCCTGGAATGGGACTCAGTCGGCACTTCCCTCTTGTTCCAGCGCTCGCATGAACCTGTGCACACAGCCTTTAAAGCGGTCGAAATCCCCCAGGTTACTAGAGAGTACGCCGTGGAGAATCGGTGCATCCACCTCCCAGTAGAGGTGAACCAGCCGGTTCCGCATTCTTGCCATCTGCATGGCTGATGCAGCGAACTCCTGGCCGATGATGCCGTTCTCGGCCAGCACTGCAAAGCTGTCCGCGTAGGAATTCGGTGCTCGATAACCCTGGCGGGAAATGATGTGATTCGCCGTGTCAATGCAGCATTCGATGGCGGTCTGCAGGTAGTACTTGGCTGCTCCCAGGGCCACCATGTCACGCGTGAACTCGTCCAGCGGCAGTTCGGCAAGCTGACGCAATGGATCGACATACGTGTCCAGGTTGCGAAAGATGCCTCTGATCTTCTCTGGGTCAATCATAGAGTCCCTTCTCTCGCAGATCCGCCTCCATGTGCTCAAAATAGGCCTCACGCATCATAGTCAGCACGGGCTGAAAGTCAAAATAAAGCTTGCGCGTTCGAACCTCGTATTCCACCCGAAAGTCCTCGTCCCGGGAGTACAGGAGAACTCCCTCCGTCAACACCTTGCCCTGAACTCCTAGCGGCGCGGCGCTGATACTGCGCACGTCTGCGTTGGTGATGCCGCCATGGATCTCGAGCTCTGCCTCTATGTCCAACTCCATCATGAACCGTTGGTGTGGGTTGAGCCCGCATTCAGGTTCCAGCACCAGGCCGATGTCTACGTCGCTGAACGGCGTGGGACACCCGTCGGCGACTGAGCCGTAGACATAAGCTAGCATCACCGGCCTGTCCTGCAAGATGGCAGGCAGGTGTTGCCTCAAGTCGCGAATCGTCTGGGAAGCATCCATTCTGGTACTGTGTTCCGTCCGCTGATCATATCGTGCGGCTGCAACCGGACCCGCTGTGTCCGCACGGCGCCATCACCATCAGTAGATCGCGTTCCCCTGCTCTGGCCGGATGAGAATCCAAGCGAGGCAGGGATTGTTGTTCCCTTGAAGCGTTTCCCTGGTACTTTTTCAGCAACAACTTGGCATTCTTGTGGCCGCAGAGTGCACCTGATTCACCATCCAAAACGGAAAGCCACTTCTTATCAAGTGCGTTTCGTGCGCTGATTATAGGTCATGTCTGATCGTTCAGCAAGAGCCCAGCCCCTGCCAGCTTTC
>WSZX01000440.1 GCA_013139935.1 Ardenticatenales bacterium | reverse complement strand
ATAAAGTATGTTGAGGGCGTTGGCACCTCGTATGAACTAGGTTAGGCCCAAGAGTACCGGCTCGGGGCATGTTCCTTGGCTGCTAACAGACACAATCGCTGGTGTCGTGTGAACCCGGGAAATCTATGTCTTGCTTACTCTGTTCAAAACCGCGTTTGAACAGAGTAGTGTTAGGGCTGCCTTGTCAACGTTCAGGAGAGAATTTGACTTATTCTCTATAGTATGCTGCACTGCCCGCAGGCGCAAGTGTGTGCAGCAGCGGAACGGTAGAGGGGACGGTGCCTCGCTTGTTATTCTACACTCTATTGTTGTCCGATTCCGTCTGTGGTACGATAGCAGTCAGCGAGACCACTGTTCTGGAGGTGCCGTGGCAAGGGATTGCATCTTGGCAATTGATGACAGCAAGGACAATCGTAGCAAGCTGGAGGTGATTATGCATCACTCGGAGGATCCGATCATCGCGATTGGCTCCGACGAGAACATCACACTGATGAATAGGGCCGCCCAGGCAGTGTTTCGCGTTGAGGATGAATCCATCGGGATGCCGCTGACGGCGGTCATCGACCGGACGGACATCATTGAGCTCTTTGGCTTGGGAGGGAAAGAGCGCTCGTCTCGCCAGGCTGAGATACAGCTCGACAATGGCCGAGTCTACCTTGCCCATGTGACCATCGTCAAGGATGTCGGGCGCGCAGCAGTGATGCAGGAGATCACCCGCTTCAAGGAACTGGACCGTGTTAAATCAGAACTCGTGTCCATTGTCTCCCACGATGTGCGGTCGCCGCTCACTGCCATTCTGGGATACGCGGAGTTGCTATCGCGCGCGGGCCCAATCAACGAGACGCAGGCAGAATTCATTGGCCGAATCCGGCGCAACGTGCACAATATCACTGCCCTGATCAGCGACCAGCTTGATGTGGCCCGAATTGAGGCCGGTCTTGAACAAGAGATAGAGTGCTATCACCTGCCCACACTGATACAGGATGTCGTGAACGGGATGCGCCACAGAGCGGACGTCAAGAGCCAAACGTTCGGACTCGAGTTGCCCTCCCATCTTCCCCCGAGCCATGGAAACCCTCTCCGTCTTCGTCAAGCGGTCAGAATCCTGATTGGCAATGCCATCAAGTATGCACCCGAGAGGGGAAAGGTATTGGTCACGGTCAACCAGCAGGACGAACAGATCGTGATGCGGGTACAGGATGACGGAATCGGCATCCCAGCGGCCGACCAGCCATCTATCTTTGAAGGATCATCTCGCTCCGAGGAAGCGACCAGGCAGCGCCGCCGGACCAGGCTGGGGCTTCCGACCGTCAAATCGGTGGTCGAGCATCACCAGGGGCAGGTGTGGGTGGAAAGCGATCCCGGGAAAGGATCTACGTTCACCATCGTGTTGCCGATCACTGCAGAGTCCCCAGAGCAGCCGAGTGCCGAGCGCCCACCACTGGGTAACGATAGGGCAGACTGAGCATGAGCACTTCAAGCGCCAGCCGAGTGTTGGCGTTGCGATCCAATTGACGCAAGGTTTCCTGGATGGATCGAACCACCGCGCCGGCGGATTCCATGCCGTAGCGATTTGCGGCCGCCCGTATCTGGTCTTTCCGGTCCACGTTGGTGATGGGAGCCGAGCCCACCTTCCAAGCGGCCGTCAGCATCACATCGCGCCACCATCCTGACCAGAGTTCCAGCACATCCCTGACCATCGTCCCTTGTTTGGTGCGAGTCATCTTCTCTGCATATCTGAATCGCGCCGCTCGGTCCTCTCCCAGAAGTGCATCCAAAGCATCCAGCTGCTCCCTGCGACGGTCAAGCAGATGGGAATCGGTGAGCAGACGCACAGCGAGCCCGAGTCGGCCGCCGGAGAGATGTGCCAATTGATTCGCCTGGCCCTCGTTAGCATGCCAGTGGAGCAGAAGCGCAGACTCTACCTTTTCCAGCGGCAACGGCCGGAGAGCCAGGGATTGACAGCGGGAGACGATGGTAGGCAGGAGGGGACTGACCGAGTCGGCAGTGAGAACCAGCACCACCCGCTCCGGTGGCTCTTCCAGTGTTTTCAGCAGCGCGTTGGCCGCACCCAGGGAGGCCTGTTGAAAACGGGTCATGACGGCCACACGGTATCGTCCCTCGTATGGAGAGAGCGCCAGTTCTCTCTGCAGGCCGCGCACCTGGTCAATTCTGAGCGTCTCGGTCCGGCCGGAACTGGAAAGCACCGGTTCGATCAGGCGGACGTCCGGATGCCCATCGTTGGCGATGAGTTGACACGACCGGCAGGAGAGACACGGTGCCGAGTCCCCCGCGCCACAATTGAGCGCTTGTGCGAAAACGCGCGCCAGTGTGGTCTTGCCGATGAAGGCCGGTCCGGTCAATAGATACGCGTGAGCCAATCGGTTGTTGAGCAGCGCGCCTGCCAGCAGATCAATTGCCCATTCGTGCCCAATGACGCCAGGCCAGTCTGTACCCGTAACAGGCATGAAGGAATTGTAGTAGCAACGAGGCCAGGGGGCAAGTGAGTGGATTTGCCGATTGGCTGATTTGTCTCTCTGGCAATCTTGATTATAATCTGGGCATGTTTCCATCGCCGGTCGCTGGCACACTGCCCGGGAAGGCCATGGCCCAGTATCTGGCCAACCTGAGTTATGCACTACCTCCTGGGATCTTGCTGGGGCTGATCGAGGGCGTAAACAAGAACACCCCTCGCAGTGTGGCTGATTCACTCATCGCTCGCAGCGTCGTCCGACTGCGCCAACTTCAGGCCGCCGCCCCCCACCTGCAGCTGACTGCTGGGCCCGGCAGACTCCTCGAGGCCACCAGTACTCTGCGGCAGCCACGTACGCTGGAGGAATCCATCCTCACCTGGGCCCTCTTTGAACTCTGTGTCGGGCTCATCCTGCAGTTGCTGATCTCCGGCAATCCACGTTCACCCAACCCCGGTGACTCGAAAAGCCATGATCGGTTCCCTTTCCCAGAAACTTCTGGACCCGGCTTGCCCGCCGCGGCAGGGGGGACTCACCTCAAACGTCCATTGCCAGCCTGACCAATCGGTCCTCTTACCCCACTAAATCAACTCAACCTGCCTATCCACCGTCCAGCAACGTACTTGGCTGGCGTGATGGCGTTTCAACATACAAGGAGGACTCGGATGAAGATCCGGCTGATTGAGCCCAAGCCGACTGGGATTAACGTATTTGATCGAGCTTTGCTGCCCCGTCTGGGGTTGCCTCTAATCGGTCGCGTCTTGGCTGACGCTGGCCATGACGTGCGCATCTATGTAGAACAATTGGCCTCCATCAACTGGACCGACGTTTTGTCGGCCGATTTGGTGGGCTTTTCCGCCACGACGGCCACGGCTCCGGTTGCCTACGCCCTGGCAGCACCTTTGCGCCAAGAGAAGGTGCCAACCGTCATCGGCGGCTCCCACGTCACGTTCTTGCCCGACGAGGCGTTGGACCATTGCGACTATGTGGTTCGAGGGGAAGGGCAAACAACCATGGTAGAACTGGCGGCTGCGCTGAGAGGAGAGCTGGAGCTGAAGACGGTCCTCGGCCTTTCCTACCACGCCGGTGGCCACAACGTGCACAACCCCGACCGGCCGCCTTGTTCGCCAGAAGCATTCACCGCACTGCCGGCGCCAGATCTCAGCCTCATTGTGGGGCACGAACGGATGACCAATATCCCCATCATGACACAGTGGGGATGTCCATTCAACTGCGATTTCTGCAGCGTGGTCGCCATGTTCGGTCGCCGCGTGCGCGCTCGGTCAGTGGCGGCAGTGCTCGATGAATTGGAGTACTACCAGGACCGGGGGAACGTCTTCTTCTATGATGACAACTTTGTAGTTGACAAGCGTCACACAAAAGAACTGTTGCGCCGCATGATCCAGCAAGGAGTAACGCCGAATTGGTCGGCGCAGGTTCGTGCAGACGCGGTCTACCGAGACAAGCGAACGAGGGAATGGGATACAGAGCTATTGCAGCTGATGCACGACTCGGGTTGCAGGATGGTTTACTGCGGCTTTGAATCCGCCAATCCAAAGACATTGGCACTTTACAATAAACAGCAGAACGTGACCGACATCCAGGATAGCATCCGCGCCTTTCACGCGTATGGCATTCGAGTACATGGCATGTTTGTCCTCGGCTCGGACGCTGACGATGCAGAGAACATCCAACTGACGGTTGACTTTGCCATCGAGAACGAGATTGATACTGTCCAGTTCCTGCTGCTTGTCCCCTGTCCCGGCACTGCCTTCTGGGATCGGTTGACGGCCCAGGGCCGCATACTGAATCGAGACTGGTCGCTCTTCGATGGTCATCACTGTGTGATTCAACCGGCCAAGATGACTCCCTACGAACTGCAACTGGCCGCCCATCGAGCCATGGCCCGCTTCTACTCATCGCGCCGGGCTGGCCGGCAGATTCTGGTCAACATAGTCCGGAATCTGCCCTTCCTGCTGAGTTTGGCCTGGCGGGAGCGTCGCTTGCGGTTGCAGTTACCCCGCATGGCTTTGCTGAGCCTGTGGCCTGCTCGCTGGCCAGACGTGCGGGCCACCTTTGTGCAGACGCTCAGTCGGGAGAGCAGAGAGCGACTAACAGCCATGTTCGCAGTGCCGGCGCTGCGACTCTACGCTCACCGTCACCTCCAACAGTGGCTGCGCCAGCCACATTCTCGCGCCTACCTGGAATTCCTTCAGAGACTTTTCCCCAAGCCAGTGATCGGCACCCTTTAGAGGTCCACCTCCCCGGTGGCCGGATGTTCGCCTTGGGGGTGGGTACGCGCACAACGCAATGGACGTATCACGCATAACCCGGGTCGCTGCTCTGTTTCTAGTGCTCGCCACTGCGGCCGGGTGCAGCTCCCCCGAACCGACGACTACGCCCACCGCCGCTCCTACAAAGCCGACCACAGCCCCAATCTCGGAGCCAACCCAGGAGACAATAGTCACTCCTACCGTGACTCTGGCCATCACTCCATCCCCCTTGCCGACACCGACCGAAACAGAGAAGCCAGAGGTAGGCAACTCACTCGCCCTCTATGCCCCCGCCATGCGGCCGGCCTTTGTGGACGATTTGACGGCCATCGGCCCTGTCTCTCAATACAAGATAGACATCACGGTGGATCCCGAGCAATCCATTATCAACGGCCAGCAAGTCGTCCGCTATGTGAACACTGACTCTACTCCTCTGGAGGCAGTTTACTTTCGACTCTATCCCAATTTGCCGGCCTATGGCGGGGAAATGACCATCAGCAACGTTCGCGTCGCGGGCAAGGAGGCGACGGTCATCCTGGAAGTGGCCGAGTCCGCCCTGCGCGTGCCGCTGCCATCCCCGCTGCTGCCAGGGCAAGAAGCGAGGATAGAACTCGGCTTTACCGTCCGTGTGCCGCAGATGGCTGGGGAGGGATACGCCCAGTTCATCTACGATCAAGATGTGATGGCGCTTGCCAACTTTTTCCCGCTTGTCCCGGCCTATGACGAGGAGAATTGCTCTCTCTTTGGCAATTGCGCTGACGGTTGGAATATCGAGTACGCTGTTCCCTATGGCGATGCGGTCTTTAGCGATACGGCGTTGTTCGAGGTGCTGGTGACTGTCCCCACCGGCTGGATCGTCGTCGCCAGCGGATCAACTGCCGGCCGGCAGGCTGGGCCAGATGGCTGGGTCACCTGGCACCTGGTCAGCGGGCCGATGCGCGATTTTGATCTGGTCCTCAGTCCTCGCTTTGAGGTTGTCACCCAACGGGTGGAGGATATCGAGGTCAACTCGTACTTTTTGCCAGAGGACGCGGCCGGCGGCCGGCGAGTGCTTCACTGGATAGCAGAATCACTGGACTTTTTCAACCAGACCTTTGGCCCCTACCCCTTTGCCGAGTTTGATGCCGTTGCCACTCCGACCACTGCGGGAGGGATCGAATATCCGGGCTTGATTGTCTTGCCGATCAGAAATTATGACCAGACCGGAGGGTATTTCCAATGGGCCACAGTCCATGAAGTGGGGCATCAGTGGTGGTACAGCCTGGTGGGAAACGATCAACAAGATGAGCCCTGGTTGGACGAAGCGATCACCCAGTACAGTACAGCGCTGTTCTACGAGGTCCGCGAAGGGTGGGGCGCGGCGGCCGTGGAGGTGTTCGAGGCCCGCTATCAAGAGGTGGCCGGTACCGAGGACGATGATCTGATTTCCTGGCCGGTTGCCGCGTACGCCGAATCCGACTATGGCACCATTGTCTACAACAAGGGCCCACTCTTTTTCCACGCTCTGCGGCAGCGAGTGGGGGACGAGACCTTTTTTGCATTCCTGCAGACCTATTTCGACTCATACAGGTACAGGACGGCCAATGGATCAGACCTGCTGGCGGTGATCGATCAGGTATCGGGACAGGATTTGGGCGATCTGTACCAACAGTGGTTGGCCGTTGGGCAGTAGCCATTATGCCACCACGCGCCTGGTGTACTGACCGTGGTGGAACCTCATGAGGTGAGTGTTGTCCCCTGGGCTCCGCACAACCGAATCTTGCCAAAAGTCCGGGTTGGAGTATAATGTATCTCAATGGGCGATTAGCTCAGATGGCAAGAGCGCATGCTTGACATGCATGAGGTCACAAGTTCAAGTCTTGTATCGCCCACTACTCCCAGGCTGGCATCTCGAGATGCCAGTTTGTCATTGACGTCCCCCCGTGATATTCGCGCTCTCCCCGGAAGGCAGCCCGCCCACTCTCGCTGCCGCCTTTTCAGCAGCGCGTGGATTACACGCAGCAGGGATATGCCATCATGGTGCCCCCGTGTTCGGCGTGCAACGCCCCAATCCCGCCTCCACCCGTTTCCCCATTGCAGCGCGGAACGGCTGCGGGAGCCGCGTTCTGTTTGCGGTTCGACACCCTCAGCAGTGGAGGTTGACAGAACATCCACCTCCGCTATAATTGGGACAACTGAATAATAGCGAAAGCGTTGACCGGGACGAGTACCGACCGCGACCGGCAGCCAGGGAGCGGGGTGCCGGAGACTGAAAGCCCCCGCAGCACGAGCGATCGAGAAAACCACCCGGGAGTGAGCCCGTGAAAGGCGTAGACGCCGAGTATGGGGTTCCGGACAAGCTCCGTTACCAGCTCCAGAGGACCAGAGAGAGCATTTCCTGCAATCCCCGGTCGAATTTGGGTGGAACCGCGTGGAACCCTTCGCCCCAAGGTGGCGAGGGGTTTTTGGCTTTTGGAGGAGACCGAAAATGGAAAACCAGTCAGACCACGAGAGTAGGCTCCATCGCATCCGCCACTCGGCCGCGCACGTGATGGCGCAGGCGGTGCTGGAACAGTTCCCTGAGGGAAAGTTGGGCATTGGCCCACCCATCCAAGATGGATTCTACTACGACTTTGACCTCCCTCGGCCTCTGACACCGGCCGATCTGGAAACAATCAAGACCCGGATGCAGGAGATCATACAGGAAGATCACCCCTTTGAACTCCAGGATGTGAGCCCGGAAGAGGCGCGACGATTGAATGCCGACCAACCGTACAAGCTGGAGTTGATTGACAAGCTTGCGGCCGGCGAGGTGGATGAAGATGACGAGCCAATGGAGGAAGAGGTCATCATCTCCACGTACCGGCACGGTACATTCCGCGATCTGTGCCGTGGACCACACGTTGCCAGCACGGGCGAACTGGACCCGGACGCCATCCATCTGCTGAGCACGGCCGGGGCGTACTGGCGCGGGGACGAAAGCCGTCCCATGCTACAGCGCATCTACGGCACAGCATGGGAGACGCCGGGTGAATTGCAGGTCCACCTGGAGCGACTGGAAGAGGCGCGCAAGCGAGATCATCGCCGGCTGGGAAAACAGTTGGAGTTGTTCAGCCTGGAACCAGACCTCCTGGGCGGCGGTCTGGTGCTCTGGCACCCCAAAGGAGGAATGTTGCGCTACCTTGCGGAATCGTTCTGCAAGGAAGAGCACATCAAGGCCGGCTATGACCTCGTCTACTCGCCGCATATCGGCCGGGCCGCGCTGTGGGAGACGAGCGGGCACCTCGATTTCTACCGGGAGAGCATGTACTCGCCGATGGACGTGGATGGCCAGGACTACTATGTCAGGCCGATGAACTGTCCATTCCATATTCTGATCTACAATAGCCGCCGGCGCAGTTACCGAGAACTGCCGCTCCGTTTGGCCGAGTGGGGTACGGTATATCGCTACGAGCGTCCGGGCGTGTTGCACGGCCTGCTACGGGTCCGCGGCTTTACGCAGGATGATGCCCACCACATCTGCTCTCCCGAGCAGATGCCAGAAGAGATCAGCTTTGTGCTTGATTTCTGCCTGCACATCCTGCGCAGCTTTGGTTTCGAGGATCTCACGGCCTACCTTTCGACGATGCCCGAGAAACGCGTGGGTGAAAAACCACAATGGGACGCCGCCCAGATCGCGCTGCAGGAGGTGCTGGAAAAAAGCGGACTGGAGTACAAGGTGGATGAAGGGGCCGGAGCGTTCTACGGCCCCAAGATCGACCTCAACATCCGAGATGCGCTCAACCGGGAATGGCAATGCTCCACAATCCAGTTCGACTTTAACCTTCCCGAACGATTCGACATGGAGTACATGGGCGAGGACGGACAGCCTCACCGCCCATACATGATCCACCGGGCAATCTTGGGCAGCCTGGAGCGGTTCCTGGGTATCCTGATCGAGTTCTACGGTGGCGCGTTCCCCGTCTGGCTGGCCCCCGTGCAGGTGGTTCTGATTCCCATCACTGACAAGCAACTGAACTACTGCTGGGAGATCTCGAAGAAACTCAAGGCAGCCGGACTGCGGGTGGAGGTGGATGATGCTCGCGACCGGATGGGGAACAAGATCCGCAAGGCACAGGAGCAAAAGACCCCGTATATGTTGATAGTGGGCAAGCGGGAAGTGGAGGCCGGTGCGGTCTCCGTTCGCCTGCGCACGGGTGAGGATCTGAAGGCCAGACCGGTGGATGAATTCCTAGCAATGCCCCAGTCAGTCATCGAGGCCCGATCAAAGGAACTGATCCTGTAGCTGAAGCGGGCACCAGCCACCTTGCAGGGAAAGAGATGCCCATTCGACTACCCCTCCCCCCGCGAGAGG